>JANPIA010000132.1:0-20348 GCA_031424735.1 Segetibacter sp. | reverse complement strand
GGTGTGAAATTTTAAAATACCACTTCCTTTAAACAGGTGATAGCATTGATACAGCACACCTGTGCATCGCCCTATAACGGTTGCGATAGCGGCGCCTTTCAACCCAAAAAAATGAATAAGTACCGGGCATAAAATGATGTTGATTATGCTGGCTATCCAAAGACTTCGCATTGCCATGGTTGCATCGCCGGCGCCCCTGAAAATTCCATTGATCAGAAACAACATCATGATACCGATGCTGCCGCCAAACATGATTTGTGTAAAGATGGCGCCATCTGCAATCACGCTTTCGTTAGCCCCCATCAGCTTTAAAATATCCGCAGCATACACAATACCTGCAATGCTGGTTATAATAGTAACAACAAATGCAACAATAATGGATTGGGCTCCGGCATGGGCTGCGTCCTCAGCATTTTTTTCGCCAATTCTTCGTGCAACTATCGCCGTTGCTGCAGTGCTTAAGCCAATGGCTACCGAATATACCAGGGTAATAACCGACTCGGTTAAACCAACAGTTGCAATGGCATTTTCACCCAGCTTGCCTACAAAAAACATATCTACCAAAGCAAACACGCTCTCCAGGCTCAGCTCCAATATCATAGGTATAGCCAGCAGGAACACCGCTTTACGGATGCTGCCTTGTGTATAATCCTGCTGCTCGCCATTAAGGGAGAGCTTGATTGCTGTAAACAGTTTGGAAAAAGAAATGTGGGAGTTAAGTGCTGGCATCTTATAAAGATGTGGCAAAATAGTTTTATCCAAATAATTGTGATCGAATAATTTTTCTTGTATCAGGATCTCGCTACCATCGTAAACTTCTACAATTCAGCTTCGGCAATTGCTTTTATTTGCACAAGTATCGGGTTCCAGCCTTCGCCATTGTTATACGATTCGTTGTAGCGTTGTTCGCCATTGGCAACCTTTGCGTAATCCCCCTGGGTTACCGTTAAAAGGGTTTCGTTGTTGTGTTCGGTCAGGTTGTATGTTACAGTGAGATAATTTTCCGGTATATCTGCAATGGATGAGTTAGGATCGATAACGGTATAGGAAAGTGTTTTGCCTGGTTCTATGGCAAGTATGTTTCCTTTTACTGCTACAAAATCTTTACCGTCATAATCCATCCGCCACAACAGTTCACTGCCTGGCAACCAGTCGCTCATCGTTTCGCAACCAAACATGTATTTTTTTGTTTGCACGGGGTTGGTAAGTACATCCCAAACAACAGATGGGGAAGCGTTAATAGTTATAACGTTTTTTATGAAGAGGAAGTTGTTTGCTTGCATAGCAGTTTGTTTTAAAGAAGGTTTGACGAGGTGAACAAATGTAGGCAAGTTTGTATGGCACACCACCAGCACACCATCAACATTTTATTTTGAAAATTCTATTAAGTCCCACAGGTTTCCATACAGGTCGGCAAATACAGCTACCGTTCCATAGCTTTCGGTTTTAGGCGCTCGTATAAAAGTTATTTGTTGCTGTTGCATGTGGTTATAATCTCTCCAAAAATCATCGGTTTTTAAAAAGAGAAAAACCCTTCCGCCAGTTTGATTTCCTACGTGGTTGCGTTGCTCGTCACCTTCGCCTTTGGCTAACAGTAAACAACATTCATTGGAACCGGGTGGTGCAACAAGCACCCATCTTTTTGTTTCACTCTGCGGGATATCCTCCAGTAAAGTAAAGTGTAATTTTTGTGTGTAGAATTGGATCGCTTCGTCGTAATCGTTTACTACCAGAGCAATATGAGCAATACTTTGTTTCATTTCTTTTTTTCAACACACAAATTACAAGTTAAGAGTACGTGTGTAACACTGCTTTGTAGGTTTGTTTGTTTGTGGTTAGGTTTGAGTTATGTGGATAAAGAACAAACCAATTAACGGCTGACATGAGTACAACCTGTAAAACAAACGCTGCAGTGTGTGCGTGTAAAGCGTGGCAACGATGTAGATGGTAATGAGATTGTCGGCTATCATCTTACACCCCCGTCGTTCATAAACATCTTATCTTAGTGCCTCTTAAAAATTTGATATGGCAACCATTTTAATTATAGATGATGAAAGGGCGATAAGAAAAACGCTGAGTGAAATTTTGGGATACGAAGGTTTTAAAGTTGAAGAGGCCGCCGATGGCGAAGAAGGATTGAAGAAATTTTTAGCCACGCCATACGATGTTGTTTTGTGCGATATAAAAATGCCAAAGCTGGATGGCATTGAGTTTTTAAGCAGGGCAAGCGAGGCAAATGCCGACGTTCCGGTGATTATGATTAGTGGGCATGGCAATATTGAAACAGCCGTTGAAGCAGTTAAAAAAGGAGCGTACGATTACATTTCAAAACCGCCCGATCTTAACCGTTTATTGGTAACCATTCGCAATGCTATGGAGCGGAATAACCTGGTGAAGGAAACCAAAACTTTAAAGCGACGTGTAAGTAAAGTGCAGGAAATGATTGGCTCCAGTGAAGGTATGGAGCGTATAAAAGCTACCATCGAGAAAGTTGGACCGACCGATGCACGTGTAATGATAACCGGTGACAATGGAAGTGGTAAGGAATTGGTTGCACGATGGCTGCACGAAAAGAGTAACCGTGCAGAAGGTCCGCTGGTTGAAGTTAACTGCGCCGCCATACCCAGCGAACTGATAGAAAGTGAACTGTTTGGTCATGAAAAGGGATCGTTTACTTCGGCAATTAAACAACGCATTGGCAAGTTTGAGCAAGCAAGCGGTGGTACCCTTTTCCTGGATGAAATTGGTGATATGAGTTTGAGCGCACAGGCAAAAGTATTGCGTGCTTTACAGGAAGGAAAAATAACACGGGTTGGTGGCGATAAGGAGATTGTAGTGGACGTTCGTGTAATAACAGCCACCAATAAAGACCTGCTGAAGGAAGTGGACGAAAAGAATTTCAGGCTCGACCTTTATCATCGCCTTGGGGTTATATTAATTCATGTGCCGGCATTAAATGATCGCAAAGAAGATATTCCTTTGCTGGTTGACCAGTTCTTAAAAGACATTGCCGAAGATTATGGGCAAGCCATCAAGTCAATTGATAAGAAAGCGTTGGAGGCATTGGAAAAACACAACTGGACCGGTAACATTCGTGAGTTGCGCAACGTAGTGGAGCGCCTGGTTATTCTATCCGGCAAAACGATCACTTTGGATGATGTAAACAATTATGTGCTGCCAGGTTAAGCGGAATGTTTTATTGTTTAATGGTTGTATGGTTGGTTGTTTGCAATGTTTATTTGTCGGATGTTTAAGTCGTTTACTCATAAAATCACTCATCCGATAATGCAAATGCATTGATCTCTTCCTGCGATTTCAGCAACCTAACATTGCTATCCATCCTATTTATATCCTTAACTTTTGGTCCGGATATTACAATCTGCTTTTCCAGGTAGCGCCGCGATAACACTTCCACATATTCGTTTATATCTACCCTGGTAAGATTAGTTATTAAGTGAAAATAAAGGTGCGAAACCGGTCGTTCGTTTGTTATCAATGCAAGGCTGTTTTGCGAGGTGTTTGGTCCGCAATACATAATACCATCCCCGTTTTTTTTCAGCAGGTAATGAATGTATAGTAAGGGTATTTCGTGGTGCTCACCTTCCGGGGCAAATAACAAAACGTTTCGTGGCAATGCTTTTTTTTCATTCTTTAGTGCATCAATAGCAAGTATTATTTTTCGGTTGATAAGGCTGCTGCTAAAATGCTCCTGCGCCGGTATCACATGGTCGGTCATCCATAACAACCCAATTCGTTCCAGGTACGGATATATTACTTTTACAATGGCATTTTGTATGCCTGCAGCCGCACATATTTGTTGCAAAGATTTTTCAAAACGCTCTTCATCAAAATCAATAGAAGCTTCTGTTAACTGGTTTATATGAAATTCAAAATCAAGTACCGGGGATACTGTATTAAAAGTTGCCATCCTTATTTCGTCATCCTTCAGCAGGGCTATCTTCGAAATTTTTAAACCTTTATGGTAGAGGTAAGATATCCTGAGTAAGTGTTTCAGGTCTTCACTATCGTAGTAACGGTGATTGCTTTCTTTTCGCTTGGGCGTAAAAAGTTGGTAACGCTGTTCCCATATCCTGAGCGTGTGCGCCTTTATGCCACACAAGTTCTCAATATCTTTTATGGTAAACTGGTTCATACTAAAGCAAGCGGATTGTATGTTGAAATTACCATGATTTACCCATGGTTACGTTTAGTTTTTTCGCGTTTTAATTTAAGAAACTTTTGACAGCATGGAATTTGCCCGACGTATTATAATGGTACATTTGCCGTTACTCTAAACAATTACTATGGGATGGATCATTTTTACTCTTTACATTATTGGATGGCATGTTGGAATGTATGGAATGTTTAAAAAAGCAGGTATTGCACCCTGGAAAGCTCTCATCCCTTTTTATAACACCTGGATTATTGTTGAAAAAACGCACATCCGTAAAGTATGGTTCTGGCTGCAGTTAATACCCATTGCCGGCCAGTTTATAACTATCTGGATAACCATTATTTTTGTAATGCACTTTGGTAAGTTTAACCTGGTAGATCATACCGCCACTACCTTCCTTCCCTTCGTTTATCTACCTTATGTAGGCTATTCAAAAGAGGTAAGATATATTGGTCATGATGGATTTAAAAGATACCATAAGCCAGGCTCGCGTGAGTGGATAGATGCCGCAGTGTTTGCCATTGTTGCCGCAACCATCATCCGAACGTTTGTGTTTGAAGCCTATACCATACCCACCGGCAGTATGGAACGAACACTGCTCATCAACGACTTTTTGTTTGTAAATAAAATGAGCTATGGTCCGCGCATTCCGCAAACACCTTTGTCGTTTCCTTTCGTACATAACATCATGCCCTTTAGCACAACGGCTCCCTCTTACACTAAACTCGTACAGTTGGATTACAGGCGTGTAAATGGATTTGGCGATGTTCAACGAAACGATGTCGTTGTATTTAATTTCCCTGCAGGCGATACCATTATTAACGAACCTGATTATGGATCTGCAAAGCCTTATTATGATGTTTTAAGAAATCAACCGTACAACGGCAACAGGGATGCGTTGTTTGCCGACCATGAAATCTTGGTTCACCCAATGGATAAAACTGATAATTATATAAAGAGATGTGTAGCCGTAGCGGGCGACGAGCTGGAGGTAAAAGGCGGAACATTGTATGTTAACAAGCAGCCTGCTTTGGTACCTAATGCCTCGCAAACAGATTATATTATTGAGACGAATGGAACACCTTTCAGTGAGGATTTTCTTACAAAAGAATTGGGTTTGGAATTTATTACCGATGCAGAAAATCAGCAATCGGTTGAAAAGAACCAGGACTACATGCAGGTAGGTAACAACAGTTACATCATGAACCTTACCACCGAAAATCTTGCTAAGGTAAAGGGGCAGCAAAATGTAAAAAGTATAGTGCCGAATATTGCCAGTGGTGTCGATCCTAATATGTTCCCTTATGATAGCGCAAACTTCAAATGGGATGCGGATAATTATGGACCCATAACCATTCCCAAAAAAGCAACTACTGTTACATTATCATCACAAAACATTGCTTTGTATAGAAGGCTGATCAATGTGTATGAAGGAAACAAACTGGAAGAGGTTGGGGGAAAAATTGTAATCAATGGCAAGGAAACCAACTCCTATACTTTCAAATACAATTATTATTGGATGATGGGTGATAACCGCCATCGCAGCCAGGATAGCCGTTACTGGGGCTTTGTTCCGGAAACCAATATCGTGGGCAAGGCATCGCTCATTTGGTTTAGCTGGAACCATGGCCCACGCTGGAGCCGCTTGTTCAAAAGCATTAAATAGTATAACTTTAATTTTATCAAAGTCCTTCCCAACCCGGGGGGACTTTTTTAACTAAATGATTTTATGAACAAAGATGAATATCGCTTTTCGTTCGAGGTTTATGACTCAAGCAATGAGTTGTCTGCTAAGGATGCTGAATTGTTAACGAAAGCCAGGGAAGTTACTGTGGATGCCTATGCTCCCTATTCAAACTTTCACGTGGCTGCTGCTGCCAGTCTTGTTAATGGCGAAGTGGTAACAGGTACCAACCAGGAAAATGCGAGCTACCCGGTTGGCATTTGTGCAGAGCGTGCTTTGTTGTCGGCAAGTTCATCTTTGTTTCCAAATGTAGCTATTGAAACCATGGCGGTCACTTACGATAATATCAATGGCAAAAGCGATCGTCCCGTTTCGCCGTGCGGTATGTGCAGGCAGGCATTGGTTGAGCATGAGTCAAGGGTGCATCATCCCATCCGTTTGATACTTTCCGGTAAAGAAGGCAAAGTGTATGTTATAGAAAAGGCTTCCATGTTATTGCCTTTTACGTTTACTTCCGGAGATATGGACTGAGCATGTTGAATTAGCTTCGCCTTGTAATCGTCCCCTTCTTTTAAGTAGCAGCAAAACAAATTGTCAGAGGCATTTTTTTTATTTTTTAGTGATACCAACTTAGTTTTTCATGGCAACTGTTGTTGCGTCGCAATCACTTCATCACCAAATTTTCATGGCAACTTTCTCACCCATTATATTCTTACAAATGGCTCCCAGAGCAATTAAATAAATGCATGGTCTTTGTCTCAACCATAACTTTTGTCAAAACCTCAACTCCAAATCTGTCTCCGCATAACCAACACAGGTAAGCACCATGCCTTTCTCCAAATCATTGCCGGTCAGTACTTCATTCGTACTCATCTTCACTTTCCCCTTAATACAGGTGGCAGTGCAGGCGCTACATTTGCCGCCGCGACAGCTATACGGAAGATCGATACCATTTTTTAAAGCAGCCGATAAAAGGTTTTGCGGGTACACAACTTCCATTTTAAATGTGCGCTGATTAATATGGATCGTTACCTGCTTTGTTGATGTATCATTAATAAACGGTGGCGGCGGAACAAAATCAACCACAAAACTTTCCTTACTCAATTGCTCCTCTTCAAAGCCCATCACTTTTAAAGTGATATAAACCATGCGCATGAATTCCTTTGGTCCGCAAGTATAAAAATGCACCGATGGTGTTTGCACCCATTTTTTTATAAGCGTTTGCAGCAAAGTGTTGTTTAATCGTTGCGGCATATTGTTATCCAAAGGCTGGCTATGTAAATACACTATATGGAAACGATCACTAAAATTTATACCCAGGTGGTCGATTGCTTCTTTAAAAATTGCCTTGTCATCATTCGCGTTTTGGTATATCAACACTGCTGTTGAGGTTGAATGATACAACACTTGTTTTAACAGGGAAAGTATAGGTGTTACACCACTACCCGCAGCAATAAAAACATGCTGTTGTATATCTTTCACAACCGTAAACTTTCCCGTGGGTTGCAGGCTTTCAATATTATCTCCTGGCTTTATATGGTGAAACAGGTAACGGCTAACGGCACCATTTTCTAATCGCTTCACAGTAATAAATAAATACGCATCAACACCGGGTGTTGAACTTAATGAATACGATCGCCGTTCTTCCCTGCCATTTATTTTTACAATCAATGTGAGGAACTGACCAGCCTTATAATTAATGGGAGCTCCGTTTGTAGTTTGCAGGTAAAAGGTTTTACTGTCTGCCGTTTCCTGCACAACCCTGACCACGCGAAGCAGCAAATGATTGTTCATCTATTTTGTTTCGGCTAACAGTTTATTATAAAGGGCATAGTTCTCTTCATCAAAACATATAAACACTACTTCTTCAAAATTATATTTGTTTATTAAGTCCGTAATGGTACTGGTGGCAATAATAGCGGCCTCTTCTTTTGGATAGCCATATACACCCGTGCTAATGTTTGGAAAGGCAATGGTTTTACAATCATTGTCTGCTGCAAGTGCCAGGCTGTTTTTATAACAGTTAGCCAAAAGGATTGCCTGCATATCTTCCCCATTACGATATACCGGTCCCACTGTGTGTATTACTTTTTTTGCGGACAGATTACCTGCTGATGTGGCAACAGCCTCACCCGTTTTGCAACCACCCTGGCGTGCGCTTATTTGCATGCATTCATCTAAAATGGCGCTTCCGCCAGCATGGTGAATGGCTCCGTCCACACCACCACCGCCTAACAGTGATGAGTTGGCTGCGTTAACCATCGCATCAACCTTTAGCTTTGTTATATCACCTTTAATTACACTAATTTTTGTAGCCATTTAAAAAAGCGTTTGCACACCATTTGCAAATTTGTTTTCATGGTTTAACAGCCATTTTTTACGCCACAATCCGCCGGCATAGCCAACCAGTGTTTGGTTGCTGCCCACCACCCGGTGACAGGGTACAATAATACAAAGTTGATTTTTGCCGTTTGATGATGCTGCAGCCCTTATTGCTTTTGCATTGCCCAGGCGCTTTGCCAGTTCCATATAACTAATGGTTTTACCAAAACGAATATTGAGTAATTCGTTCCAAACTTTCATTTGAAATTCAGTGCCCTGCTGGTGAACCGGCAAATCAAAGAGGAGTCGTTTGCCGTTAAAGTATTCTATCAACTGCTCTACAGCCTGGTTCAATAATGGTGTGGTTCCGCCACCAGGTTGCACCTCATCTTCGCTATCAATAAATGTTATCTCGTTTATACAATGGTCGGTGGCTGCAATGCGTAAAACTCCCACCGGCGATTTATAGTATGTATAATGCAAATCGTTCATTAGCCTACTTTTTGCCCGTTGGCAACAGGCTTGCCGGGTTGCAATAAAATTACATGATTCTGTTCATCATAAACGCCCAGCACCAGGCATTCGCTGAAGAAGTTGGCTATTTGTTTTGGCGGGAAATTTACGACTGCTATTACCTGTTTTCCCACAAGTTCCTCCTTTGTATAAAGCTGTGTTATTTGTGCGGAGGATTGTTTTATACCGAGCCCTCCAAAATCGATGACCAATTGGTACGAAGGTTTTTTTGCTTTTGCAAAATCCCTGGATTCTAAAATGGTTCCAACCCGCATATCCAACAATTCAAAGGTTTCCCATGTTATCATAAACCACTAATTTTATCAAAACTAAATTTTTAAATTATGAAACGAAATGCAACTGCGGTTTGGAACGGTACGGGTAAAGAGGGTACCGGGTACCTTACTACTCAAAGCACTACTTTAAAAGACGCGCAATATTCCTATAAGTCAAGGTTTGAACAAGGGGTTGGAACAAATCCTGAAGAGTTGATGGCAGCAGCCCATGCTGGTTGCTTTTCCATGAAGCTGAGTTTTGTTTTGGGTGGTGCCGGTTTTCCACCCGAGAAAATTGAAACCACCTGCGAGATCAATCTTGGCGATGGGGTTATTACCAATTCGCACCTAAAGGTCAAGGCAACAGTGCCCGGCATAACTCCCGAAAAATTTAAAGAATGCGCCGAGGATGCAAAAGCCAACTGCCCGGTTAGTAAGGCTTATAACATGGAGATTACAATGGAGGCATTTCTTGCCTGAGAGTAAGTGTGTTTGGAATTTTTATACATAAATATCGCTTTAACCATTAGTAGAAATAAATAAAAATGGCTTCCGTTTCCGGAAGCCATTTTGTTTCAACTATCAGCCGGTTTAGTTTTTAAACACTTTCTGGTTATGTATCACCGTGGTTCCTTCCAGCACCTGAACAAAGTACATTCCGCTTTGCAGGCTGCCCACATTCAATTGCGCATTCCAGTCGCCTTTCAAATTCTTATATTCACGCACTATTACGGCTTTACCGCCTGCATCGTTTACCCTTACCTGCAGGTTGCTCATCTCTAAAATGTAACCGTTCATATTTAGAATGCTCTTTACAGGGTTCGGCGATAATTTAATTTCAAATCGACCATCGAAATTAACTTTCAATACCTGGCTGTATCTTTTGCTTCCATCTTTATCTACCTGTTGCAGGCGATAATAGTTGATACCTTTTAACGGGGCAAAATCAGTATAGCCATAACTAAGCGGGTTTGCACTTACTCCATTGGGTGCTTTCGAGTTGATGTTGCCCGATAGTCCGCTGAAATTCCTTCCATCGCTGCTTCTCTCCAGTACAAAGAAACTTGTATTGAATTCGTTTTCGGTATTCCAGGTGAGTTCACTTGACAGTCCTACTTTCTTTATGGAAAAATTGGTTAAAGTAAGTGGTAAGGCTATCTCTGGGAAACTCACTGCCATTTCGGTAACAATGTTGCCAGACCCCACTGTTCCAACCAATCGGGCCTCTCCCGTTGCAAGGTCAACCATGTAAAAATTTGACGAGGTAGGATTGGGGTTGGCCGTGAGGTAAGTGGTATTAATTCCGGTTGATTGATTGGTGATGATATCCATATCTAAACCCGAAACCCCATTCAACCCGGAAACTCCAACTGTATTCATTACACCCGCATTCGGTGAGGCGGGCGGCAAGGTTACCGCCAGGTTATCGGGATTGAAATCGTAATAATATAAAGCGGTGCTGGTTGCTCCTGCAAAGTTATTGGTGTACGCAGCGCCATGTATAACGGGGAGTGCATTTACCCTGGCATCGCCCGCTGCATAACTTACCGGTGTATCGGTGGCTACCAGCGTTCCATCATTCGGGTTGATCCTGTAATTCTGACCTGTACTTCCAATTACGCGCAACCTGTCAACCTGTGGGTTAAAGTCTACTGCCAGTCTACCAATGTTGATGGCCAATGTTACCGCCGTTCCTACCATAGTAGCTGCGCCTGTACTTACATTTACTGAGTACAATTGTGTTTGCCCGTTGGTTGCATTGTAGCCCAACGCATACAATAAACCATTGAAAGGACGAAAATCCAAACCTTCTACTGTTTGACCCGCAGTAATACCGGTAAGTGCAACAGGGCTGCCCAAAATGGTTGCAGGGTTGTTTGAACTGAAAGAAATTAGATTACCGGTAGTTGTTAGTGCATAAACAAGTTTCTCTGGTGGTTGCGGTGGAACATATACCGCCATGGCAGAAATGGGAGAACCGCCCCCAATGGCGCCCACAAGGGAAGCAGCGCCGGTTGATAAATTCACCCGGTAAAAATTAGTGGATGCAGCACCGAGGTTAGCAGTAAGGAACGCGGTGTTTGTAGCAGAGGTTTTATCGGATGTTATGTCCATATCCAATCCCTGTTCCAGTGCAACTAATCCGGATCCGCCAACTGTATTGAGCGTTCCGTTGTTTGGCGGATTACTGATGCCAAGAATTTGCAAACCAAAATCGTAGAAATATAAAGTAGTGGCAGTAGAACCGGCGAATGAGTTTGTGTATGCACCAGCCCCTGCGTTCGGGTTTGCACCATTGTTTGCATCGCCGGCAGCATACGAAAGTACGCCGTCAGTAGCTGTAAGTGTACCGTCGTTGGGGTTTAGCCTGAGGTTTTGTTCAGTGTTACTGATAAGCCGAATTCTATCGGGAACCGGGTTAAAATCAAAGCCAAACTTAGTACCATTTAAAGTGAAAGCACCATCGCTGCCAACCTGTGTTGCCGCACCGGTAGTTAGGTTGATGGTGTACAACCTGCTGGCGCTTCCCAAAGCATACAGTTGCCCGGTGGCAGGGCGAAAATCTAAACCCAATATGGTTTCGCCGGAACCAAGACCGGTGATGGCAACCGACGATAAAATGGTTGTAGGAATTAGTGAATTAAAAGTAATAAGGTTGCCGGCGGATACTGCATAAACGGTTCGGCTATGTATAGGTGGAGTGATGAGTACCGCCATTTCCGTAATTTTTCCACCGCCGATTGTTCCAACGAGCGTTGCTGCCCCTGTGGTAAGATTTACTGTGTAAAAATTATTAGCCGATCCCGAAACGTCGGCAGACAGGTACGCTGTATTTGCACCAGTGCCCTGGTTAGTGGTAATGTCAAGATCGAGGCCGGTTACATTGTTTGCTGTAATTCCTGAACTGCCAACCGTATTTAATGTACCGTTATTAGGTGGGTTGATGATGCCCAATGTATTGAATCCAAAATCGTAAAAGTAAAGTGTGGTGGTAGTGGCTCCTGCAAAATTGCTGATGTAAGCGCCTGTAACAACCTGTGGTGTGGCACCGGCATTTGGTTCAGGCGAGGCGGCATAGGTGAGTGTGCCATCTGTTGCCGTCAAGGTTCCGTCGTTTGGGTTGAGACGATAGTTTTGCCTTGTGCTGCTGGCCAATCGTATGCGGTCTACCGTTGGGTTAAAGTCGAAAGTAAGATTTGCCATGCCGGTAGCAAGGGTTAATGCAGCACCCAAAGGCGTTGCGTTACCTGTTGTAGTTTTTACCGTGTACAATTGCGTTTCGCCGTTGGATGTCCTATACCCCAATGCATAAAGTTGACCTGTTGCCGGGCGGAAATCTAATCCTTCAACAACCTGCCCGGCAGCAATACCCGTAAGTGGCATGGACGATAAAATACTTGCCGGGGCGGCGGCATTAAACGTAATCAAATTACCAGAAGCAGAAATGGCATACACAACCTGCGCCTTTACTGAGGGGTGTAAGCAAAAGGCAAAAAGCAATATGCTGAATGTTTTAACGACTTTTTTTTGAAGGATGTTTTTGAAAAAGTTGGTGTGAGTACATGTTAGTTTCATGCGGTACATTTTAGTGGTGAGCGGATTGTTTATTAAGCAAATAAAATACTGGAAACGGGGATAGTCATAAATACGATATTCTTTCGAAAACGGATTTCGCTGTAGTATGGGTTTTTTTTATTGCTTTGTTGAAATGTTGTAAAGGTTTTGCATGGCAGTATGTAGCATAAAAAAAGCTACAGTTAGTTTACAACAGCAGCTTCATTAACGCTATTAGGATATTTAATTTATGAATGTGATCATTTTTTGATAAAGGTCGCCAACCAGCGGAACGGGTTTTTCTTCGCCGTTTACAGCGGCAATTAAACCTATTATCCAAAGTACCAGCAAGCCCAAAAACAACAGGTTGAATAAAAGCGCCAAAAAGCCAACAATGAATATGGCGAACATCTGCACAATATAAATGGCGATGGAGGTTAATATTAGCCCCAGCGACTGCCGCAAATGAAACCTGGCAAGGGAACTTTTTTCAACTGAGCCATTGTAGCTAACAAGGGCAATGATCCAACCAATAATGGTGATGTAACTTACCCAGGCAATTGTTTTTTGATCCATGACAGTTAGTTTTAATGATGGAGATGTGGTTGAACATCAAGATAGGCACTTGCATGCACAAAACAAAGCAAGCCGGTAAGCGGTAATGATTGCCTAACGGGCTTTAGCGGTAGGTCGATAAAAGAAGGGGTGTGTTGGTAAGCCTGAATATTCGCCTTTTTAATATGCCGCTATGAAAAACTATGTTTGAAAGGAGCGTCGACTTCGGAGTTCAATTGTAAGTAAATGCCGGTTACCAAAAAAATAAAACGAAGAACGAATTGCTTTACTCATCTAACAATTTGCTTAGTTCCATTAGCTCGTCGTATTTATATCCCATGCCGGGCTTTTGAAAACATTTTGCCAGCTCTTCCAGCTGCGTTTGAATAATACGCTTGTGCGACATGGGTTTAAAGTAAAATGGGGTAGGAGGAACGGATATTCTTTTAAAATAGGATTCCATATCCTTATGCGTGAATATTTGGCCGCTGATTGCGTCTATATAAAAATGAATTTTCGTTTGTGGATTTACAAGTTGCTCGTGCTGGTCAAAATCGTTGTGAAAAAAAGCAAGGATGAATTGTTTGGGAATGTTGATGGCTTTAACGTTAATATCCAGTAGGCCGCATAACAGTAAATATAGGATGCCATTGCTTAGCGCGTTGCCCTTTTTGCTTTCTATTACTTTATGAATGAAAAAATCGTCGGGGTTTTTGTAGCCAACTTCAACTCCCTTTAAATTGTAATAATTGTAAACGATGCTGGAAATAACATTTGCTTGCTCCAGCGAGGTGAGAAACGAATTTAATTCAAGCCAAACGTTTCTTCTTATTCTTTCCAGTTCCTGCAAAACAGGCGCAGTGGCTAATTCGGGGTATTGAAACTTGGCAACCAATAAGGAGCCAAACAACAGGTCGTGGTAAGGATTGTTTTTCCATTGGGTGAAATCGTTCACCAGGTCGTTGTAATGAAGTTTGTGAATAAGCATTTCAATCCGCTCCTGCACCTCTTCGCTCGGCGTATTTTCCCACAGGTTTTCGAGGTTTGGAATAATGCCTCTACCGTAATCAACTATCCTGCTGGATACTGTAGTGAAGACCTCCTGGTCGGGGTCGTCTATCAGCGTAAAGAGGGCTGAAATTTCTTTGGTCTCGTGCATAGGTGAAAGATGAAGTGGTTACCGAACTATACAAAATACCCAATCATGAAATTGATTATAGCTTTCTTTTTCAAACTAAGTTAATGTTAGCTGAAGTTCAAAGAAGAAGTTATCCTATAGATGTGGATTTCGAAGTAACCGATGCATAATGCCTGTTAATTAATAATGCAGTTGGTTTAACTGTCTACTGAATATCACATTGCAAAGGATGTTGATACGCATGTAGGAAAGTGACAGGAACGTACGGCAAAGGGAAACTTTAGACCTAAGATTTAAAGCTCTCTGCGATCTCGCCGCAAATGTTGGAGCTGATCATTTTTTCTGCCAGCGCTATCATGTTACCAAATGCAACGTCGTTGCTGATACCATGACCAATGATTACTGGCTTAGATACGCCCAAAACAGGCGTACCACCCACTTTTTCATAGTGAAAGCGACCAAGATACTCATCGCTGTGCAGGTTGCGGTGCTGGGCAATATCGTACATGCTTTCCGCCAATTTTAAAATGATATTTCCGGTAAAACCTTCACAAATAATCACATCTGCTTTATCAAACAAAATATCTCTTCCTTCAACGTTTCCGGCAAAATTAATTTTCGTGTTTTCTTTTAAAAGAGGATAGGTTGCCTGTGCAAGTATATTACCTTTTCCTTCTTCTTCGCCTACATTTAAAAGTCCCACACGGGGATTACTTATACCGAGAATTGTTTTAGCGTAGATGCTTCCAAGCGTGGCAAACTGGTTCAGATTTTCAGGCTTGCAGTCGGCATTCAAACCAACATCCAGCAGCAAACCTGTACTGCCGTTTATTTTAGGAATAACAGTGGAAATGGTGGGGCGAAGAACTCCTGGAATTGCTTTGATGCTATACAAGGCGCCTACAAGCATTGCACCTGTATTACCCGCGCTGATAAATGCATCGATCTTACCCGTAGCCAGCATATAAAAACCAATGGCTATAGAGGACTGCTGTTTTTCTTTTAACGCTTTGGTGGGATGTTCATGCATGCCAATCACTTCGGGGGCATGAACGGTTATGATGTTGGCCGACGTGAGCCCATGTTGTACAAGCAAAGGTTTTACCTGCGCTTCGTCGCCTATACAAAACAAGTTTGCCGGACTGACTGAGTGAGACAGGTAAGGTTGCAAACCTTTCACCGCTTCAAGCGGTGCAAAGTCGCCACCCATCATGTCTAAACCAATATTCATGTCCGGCACAAATTATTTTGAAAAACCTTGTAAACCTAAGCTTTCAATGGCGCTTTTTCGGCTACCAATTTTCCTTTGTAAAACAGCTTGCCTTCACTTACATGTGCACGATGGCGTACATGCAATTCACCGGTTGTACTGTCTTTGCTTAAAGTAATAGCATCAGCTTTGTAATGGGTTCTTCTTTTGGCACTGCGTTGTTGCGAGTGTCTCCTCTTGGGATTCGGCATAACTCAAAATTTAAATATCAAAAACCTTATTGTAAATTCTTAAACTGTTCCAGTCCTTTCCAAATGGCGGAAGTGTCACTTTTTGCATCCTGCTCCATCCGCTTTAATTTTTCAAGCACTTCTTTATTACACAGTGGACCTCCTATCTCATTTTCCTTACACATTTTTTGCATAGGGATACTCAAATTGATAAACTCGTATATCCATTCTTCCAGGTGCAAATGGCTTTCGCCTTTTGCTATATAATACACATCCGGGTCTTCCTCGGTCAAATTCATCTCGTCAGGATTGTCCACCACTTTTACTACAATTTTAAACTCATCCCATAATTGAAGCGGTAGTGGATTGCCGCAACGGTCGCATTGTACGTTTACTTTACCATCTATATCAAACTTAAGCAACATGAAATTGGTCTTCCTGTCGAGCTTTAGTTTTATAGTAGCCTGGCAATCAGTAAACTCCTGCTGTTGAAACGGCTCAAAGAACTTGTCTGTAATAATATAATTATACTCATGCTCTCCCGGCTTGAGCCCCACAAAAGCTATCTCGTATTCTCTCCGCTGGCTCATAGTCGATTTTTAGGGATGGCAAAGGTAACGGATTACACCCAAAAAGCAAACGCGAAAGTAAAGCGATTACTGAACCACTGCACTAACAAAGTATTTTTATTACCAAACGTCTGGTTTATAATCAGCATTTGCAGCCAACCAAACCAAAGGGCACCGTAAATTACTGCTTACCTTTGATCGGTTTATATGAAGAAAACTGCCATTGCCAATCCGGCGTTTTTATGGGTAACCATTATAGGTTTCAGCCTGATAATTGTATTGATAAAGGTTCTTAGCCTTAATCCGCACCTGGTTGAGAAATATTATTCCACCGGCATTTACCCTTATATCGCACAAACCTTCAGGGTATTATTTGGCTGGCTACCTTTTAGCTTTGGCGATTTATTGTACACTGCCGCCGCTTTATATGCGGTTATTAAGCTATACAAACTGCTAATCATCATCCGAAGAAAAAAAATCAACTTCCTTTTATTTAGAAGATTTGTTTTTAAGGTGGCTTTCCTACTTGCTCTCATCTATGTATGTTTCAATGTTTTTTGGGGGTTGAATTACAACAGGTTGGGTATTGCGCACCAATTAAACCTTTCACCAGATGAGCATACGCAAACCGATTTGAGAATGATTACCGCTATACTCGTACAAAAAGTAAATGAAAGCCGTCGCCGGTTAGATACGGTGGTGGTTTACCCGTTATGGAAGGAAATGTTTACAAGGGCGCAGGCAGCATACGAAGTAACATCCAAGGAATTTCCATTTCTGGAGTACAAGGCTCGGTCTGTTAAAAGGTCCATGTATGGCCGGGGCGGAAACTATTTCGGTTTTCTGGGATATTACAATCCATTTACCGGCGAATCGCAATTAAATCTTACACAGCCCAGGTTTTTGATTCCGTTTGTAACATGTCATGAAATTGGGCACCAGTTAGGTTATGCTAGTGAAAGTGAAGCCAATTTTGTAGGATACCTCGCAGCGGTTCACTCAACCGACCCCCTGTTTCAATATTCTGTTTACTTTGATTTGTACCGGTATGCCAACCGCGAATTGTTTGTAAGAGACAGTATAGCAGCGAAGAATAACTCCCGGTTATTGGATACCCTGGTTAAAAAAGACTTTGCAGAATTGCGGAATTTTTACAAGAAATACCAAAACCCTTTTGAGCCGGTTGTTCATAGCTTTTACGATAAATATTTAAAAGCCAACCAGCAAGACAAAGGTATTGAAAGCTACAATTATGTTATCGGCTTGTTGATCGCCTACCATAAAAAGTACGGAAAGATTTAAATGTTTGTTTTTTGCTTCGCAGAAGTTGACGTTTCCGTTAGCCTGTTAATAGAAATGGAGGAGTAAATAGCAACCAGTAACAGTGCTTCCCCAATTTCACGCTGGTATATAAACCGGAAAGGAAAATCGTGGTTAAGGGCAAGACCGGTAACAGCCAATAGAATGGTTCGCCAGTTAGCTTTATGTACAAAAACACCCACGATGCCAAGGTATTGAATGAGGTTGTATGGATTGCGATAAGCCGGTGTGAACAGCTCGCTAAACAAATAAATCATAAATGCCGTAAGCAACATGCTTCCCTCATCAGCAATAATATTTTTCCGTTTTGTAAGTATAAGCAGCATAATGATTCCAATACATAAAAGCCCGGTAAAAAATATGGGATCGCTTTTTTTTACGCCAAATAAATTGAGGTAATGCTGCAGGCTAAACAGAGCACCGGCTCCGGCAATTTTAGGGGAAGTGAAAATTGCTGTTCTGTACACGCAACCTTCCGTTGCAACCGTATCAAAACGATGATCGGATCCCACTTTTATCCCGGTGCCGCCAACAATATCTGTACTGTAAATTTGCATCGCCTTACTGTAATCGCTCCACAAACTAAAGGTGCCTGAAACCAGCAAAAATCCTATACAGATGGTGCCTCCAATTAGTAACGTCGTTGATTTTTTTTTGAAGCTGTTAATTA
Organism: Segetibacter sp.; assembly: GCA_031424735.1. Taxonomy (GTDB): domain Bacteria; phylum Bacteroidota; class Bacteroidia; order Chitinophagales; family Chitinophagaceae; genus Segetibacter. The sequence goes on along the minus strand of JANPIA010000132.1, from coordinate 2,133 downwards.
ACCAGGGAAGCATTGCCAAAACAAAAAAAGGGCGCAGCAATGCGGCTGATGGAAACAACAATAGTGCGGTGTGCTTGTGTTGTTTTTTTATACCCAGGCAGGCAGTAAGCGAAAATAGAAAACCAAACAAAACATAATACTGCCCGTTGTAAACGTGCAGCCACCAGTTACGGCTATTGCAAAAAAATACGGTTGCTATAACAATGGTAGCAACCTGCTTTAAAAACTTAGACGGTATAAAGCAGGTGAAAAAAAGAGTTCCAAATAAAAACATCTCCTGAACCATCCACCAGGTAAATTTTATATCGCAGTAACCTAACCGTGAAAGCGGAAGTTGAAGCCATAAAACAACAGGTGTTGCGGTAGCACCATTTAATCCATTTGGCAAAAAACTGTTAGGGTTAAACAGTCGGACATTGTTACCGGGCTTCCATTGAAAAAAGTAGGGTGAGTGGTTTATATCCAACAGCCTGCTGCCAATAATCCGCAGGTGCAGGTCGGGCATCAGTGTTTCGAGATAGCAGCGATACGATACATACAAATGCGGAACAAACAATATCATCAACACTAAAAAAAGCCATTTAGCTTTTAGCGCCGGCTTATTTCTTAGTTCGATAAAATATAGGTAGGATTTATTCAAATAATCGTGCGCTAAAATTTATTCTTCCACATCATGCTTTCGATGGGCCTGTTTGGCTGGTTGCTGTATTTGGCATCTTTCTTTTTATCGTAACTGGTTTCAATTTCCCCGTCTACCGGAAAATAAATAAGCTGGCCAATGGGCATTCCTTTGTAAACTTTTACGGGTTGCTTTACCGATATCTCTAAAGTCCAGTTACCGCAAAAGCCCACATCGCCTTTGCCGGCAGTTGCATGTATGTCAATACCCAGGCGACCGGTAGATGATTTGGCTTCGAGGAAAGGAACGTGTGCATGTGTTTCTGTATATTCCAGTGTTACACCCAAATAGAAGACATGTGGATATAACACAAAACCTTCATCCGGAATTTCAAAAGTTTCAATTTCGTTGTGCTTTTTAGCATCCAGGATATGGTCCTTATACGTTGCCAGCGATTTGCCAAGGTGTACGTCGTAAGAATTACTGCCAAGACAGGCCCGGTTGTAGGGAGCGAGTTTTATTGTTCCTTTTTCTATTTCTTCCAATATTCTTGTATCGGATAAGATCATATGGTGATTTGTGAGTGGTGAAATGTAAGTGGTGAGTAATGAATGGTAAATGGTGAATGGTCAATAGTGAATGGTGAGTTGTGAGTAGAATCCTAAACTCGTGAACCCATAAACTGGTGATCATTGATTATTCAACCCTTCAACCAACTACCCCGTTCCTCTTTCTGTGCAAATAAATCGTAAATCTGCAATGTAAATTTGTAAATTTTAGTATGCCGCTGTTTTATCAACAAAATATCAACGAAACAACTAAGTTGGCCGTTTGGCATATTGAGGAGGACGAACCATTTTTTCTGTTGAAAGTTCCGCTGAAGCGGGATATAACCCACCCGCATAAGCGATTGCAGCACCTTGCCGGCAGGTATTTGCTGCCGCATTTGTTTCCAACTTTTCCATACGAAGAAATTGAAATAGCGGATACCCGAAAGCCATTTCTTCCGGGGGAGGAATTCCACTTTTCCATATCGCATTGCAGCGATTATGCTGCCGCTATTGTAAGCAGCAACAACAGGGTGGGCGTAGATGTGGAAGTTATAACCCCAAGGGTGGAAAAGATCAAGCAAAAGTTTCTGCATGCAACAGAACTGCGGTTTGTAAATTCGCAGCCCGCATCGCAACAACTTACTTTATTAAGTGTACTCTGGAGCGCAAAAGAAGCCATGTACAAATGGTATGGTTTAGGTGAGGTTGATTTTAGTGAGATGATGCGAACCTTTCCATTTGTGTTGGAACAAGAAGGCTGCATTGATGCCGCCTTTATGAAAAATGAAATTCAACAAAAATTATTGTTGCATTATCGATTGATGGAGGGATTAAGTTTGGTTTGGGTGAATAGCGGGGCTTAATCTAACAGCAACGGATCGTTGTCTTCCACCAGGCTCATATTCACCGCATCAGCTCCCGCAATGCCTTCTATTGAACCACGTATATGGGCGGCGTTCAGCA
>JANPIA010000131.1:0-4923 GCA_031424735.1 Segetibacter sp. | reverse complement strand
GAATAGGTGGTCTGCCTGGAATTTGCGGAAAGTCATGATTGGTAAAAGTAAGGAAGCAAAGCCTATGCAATGAGGTGGGAAGCATTAACTTTGCCGCCATCATTTTTTGCAAATCGCATTTTAGCGTATATGTTGAAACCTGGTATGCCGGGGCAGCGAGGAGGGAAGATGTGATGGAATTAGGCTGTTTCGTAACGAACAAAAAGTACAAGTGAGTGACACAACGATGTTGAAAAAAGAACAAACGCTGGTCGCTAAATAATTTAAAATATGATAGATAAACTGGAAGCCATTAAGGGAAGGTTTGAACAGGTAGGACTGGCGCTTACAAACCCGGAGATCATTAATAAGCAAAGCGAATTTCAGCGCCTGAGCAAGGAATACCGCAGCCTGGAGGCGATTGTAAAACCGTTTGAGGAATATAAGAAGGTTCTTGTCGATTTTGATTTTAGCAAAGATGCGCTCAACAGCAACGATGAAGACATGCGTGAACTGGCAAAAATGGAAATGCCGGAACTGGAAGAGAAAAAAGACCGCCTGGAAAAATTATTGACTAAACTGCTGATACCAAAAGATCCGCAGGACGTTAAGAATGCTATACTGGAAATACGTGCAGGTACCGGTGGCGATGAAGCAAGTTTGTTTGCCGGCGACCTGCTGAATATGTACCTGCGCTATTGCAGCAAACGCGGGTGGAAAACGGCGATCGTTAGTGAAAGTGAAGGAACCGTTGGCGGCTATAAAGAAGTATTGGTGGAGGTGCAGGGCGAAGATGTGTATGGTACCATGAAGTTTGAAAGTGGCGTTCACCGTGTACAGCGGGTACCCAATACGGAAACACAGGGGCGGGTGCATACATCGGCGGCAACGGTGGCTGTTATGCCCGAAGCGGAGGAAATAGATTTTGAACTGAACCCCGCAGACGTAAAAATGGAAACGGCGAGGAGCGGTGGCGCCGGTGGGCAGAACGTAAACAAGGTAGAAACCAAGGTGCTGCTTACACACATACCAACAGGCACCGTAGTGGTTTGCCAAACCGAACGTAGCCAGTTAGGTAACCGCGAAAAAGCCATGACCATGCTGCGGTCAAGACTGTACGAAGAGCAGGTACGTAAACAGGAGGATGAAATAAGCAGGCACCGTAAAACGCTGGTAAGTACCGGCGACCGGAGCGCTAAAATAAGAACCTACAATTGGCCACAAGGGCGGGTTACCGACCATCGCATCGGACTAACATCGTATAACCTGGATGCGGTTATAAATGGCGATATAGATGAGTTTATAGAACAACTACAGTTAGCGGAAAACGCGGAGAAGATGGCTAATCAAATGAATTAAATCTCATCATTTAATTTGCTTCCCATGCTTGCAAACAAAACAATGAAAGCCTTTGTTCCAACGGTTAAGCCAAAGGAAGCAAAGGCTTTCTATGGTGATGTGTTAGGCTTAACTTTTTTATCGGAGGATAATTTTGCTTTGGAGTTTGATGCCAACGGGTTTCTTTTGCGAATTGCAATTGTGCCCGAATTGAAGCCGCACCCATTTACATCGTTAGGGTGGAATGTGGGCGACATTGTTTCTGTTATAAAAGCATTGAACGAAAAGTGTGTGTGTTGTGAGAAGTTTGGATTCTTTGAACAGGATGATCTTGGTATTTGGAAAGCTCCCGGGGGTGTATTGGTAGCGTGGTTTAAAGATCCGGATGGGAATATTCTCTCTCTTACCCAATACTAAACTGCGGAAATAAACTCTTTTGTTTTTCTAAAAGCCTTTCTACCTTACATCAATTCATTTACTAAAAAATCTATACTCATGTTAGAACAATTAAAGGAACTGGTTAAGCATTATGCCGGCGAGCCCATCATCAATAATCCCGATATTCCTAACGAAAGAAATGAAGAAGCGGTTACAGAAGCATCGTCTTCAATTTTCGATGGTTTAAAAAGCGCTGTATCGGGTGGCAACCTTTCGGGTTTCACCGATATGTTTAATGGAGGAGAACAGGCTGCAGGTCAGTCGGGTGTTGCTAAAAATATTGAGGGTGGGTTTATAAAGAACCTCATGCAAAAGTTTGGTCTCGACCAGGGTAAAGCAGCCGGAATTGCCGGAACGCTTATACCAGCAGTATTATCAAAACTGGTTCATAAAACCAACGACCCCAGCGATAATAGTTTTGACCTGCAAAAAATGCTTGCCGGCTTAACCGGCGGTTCTGCTCTTGGCGGTTTAACCGGGGGAAACGACCAGGATGGTGGTGGTGGATTGATGGATAAAGTGAAAGGTTTATTCAAATAAATTTTAGTTTGCTGATAAATGAAAATCCCCGCTGATAATATTGGCGGGGATTTTCATTTGCACTTTTATACAGTGAGCATTTTAAACAAAACTTAAACAACACGAAACACGAAACTTCAAACTCCAAGCAACAAACTATCAGCGTCAACCATCAATCTTATCGCTGCCAAAAAACGGTTGCAGGGCTGCAGGTATTTTTATACCATCTTCCGTTTGATGATTCTCCAGTAATGCAGCAACAATCCTTGGTAAGGCTAATGAGCTTCCATTCAGGCTATGTACTAACTGCGTTTTTCCACTTTCATCTTTAAACCTGCACTTTAAACGGTTGGTTTGAAAGGTTTCAAAATTGCTAACGCTGCTTACCTCCAGCCAGCGCGACTGGGCGGTGCTGTACACTTCAAAATCGTAGGTGAGCGCACTTGTAAAACCCATGTCGCCACCACATAAACGAAGTATGCGGTAAGGTAGTTCAAGACTTTGTATCAGCCGTTCAACATGCGCAACCATCACATCTAATGTTTCATAGCTTTTTGCCGGATGAACCAGTTGTATAATTTCCACTTTTTCAAATTGGTGCAAACGGTTCAACCCACGAACATCTTTACCATAGCTTCCTGCCTCCCGCCTGAAGCAGGGAGAATAGGCGGTCATTTTAATCGGAAGATCTTCCTCTTTTACAATGGTGTCGCGATACACATTCGTAACGGGCACTTCGGCTGTTGGTATCAGGTAAAAATTATCGGCAGTTGCATGGTACATCTGCCCTTCCTTATCGGGCAGTTGCCCTGTGCCGTAAGCGCTGTCGGCATTTACCATAAATGGCGGCAGGTATTCAACATAACCGGCTGCCGTGTTAAACTCTAAAAAGTATTGTATTAACGAGCGTTGCAGTTTGGCACCTTTGCCTGTATAAACCGGGAAACCACTTCCCGTAATTTTAGTCCCCAGTTCAAAATCGATGAGCTTAAATTTTGTTGTAAGCTCCCAATGCGGCAAAGCACCATTATGCAATACCGGCTTTATACCGCCTTCGCGTACTACTTCATTTTCTTCGGGAGTTTTACCGGCAGGTACAATCGTATTTGGCAGGTTAGGTAGTTGAACTAAAGCTTCGTGCAATCGCTTTTCTACCTCACCCATTTTATCCTTCAAAGGTTCCAGGGCGATCTTCAATTCCGCAACCTGCGCCTTCATCGCCTCAGCCATGTCGCGCTGTCCCTGTTTCATCAGGTTGCCAATGTCCTTAGATGCGCTGTTTACTTTCGCCTGGGTATTATCAAATTCACTTTGCAATTTTTTGCGCTCATCATCCAGCAAAATCACCGTGTCCACCAGATCGGTTTCTTTAAAATTTCTAACTCCCAGCCGCTGCAAAACCTCGTCCCTGTTTTGCCTGATGTAATTCACTTGTAACATGTTCTGCTATTTTGCGGCAAAGATAACTGTTGGCGTTTTGAGTGGCGGTAGTGATGGCGGTTTTGTTTAAGCGAGATTTGAACCACATAAATACCGCGACACCGAAATAGCACAGATTGATCCACCGTATAACTCTGTACTTCGATGGCTCTGTGGTTCAATTCCAAAAATTCGCGGTGCGCTACCTTCCACCCACCATAACCACCTTGCCTGCCATTTTTTCTATGCCCTCTTCATCCCTTATTAAAACCAGGTAAACACCGCTGGCTACTTTTTCGCCTTTATAGTTTCGTCCATCCCAAACAGCTTGCCCGCCTTGCGAACGAGTTTGAAAAACCAAACGCCCATCCAACTCCGCAATTTTTACGATGCTGTTATTTGGAACGCCACGTATGGCAATGGTGCCACTATAACCCGGTGGTACGGGGTTGGGAAATACAAGAAGGTTGCTATTGCGCTCTGGTGCTTGTGTTGATGTGCTTCTAAAGCTGCAAATCCCCTTGAAGGTGGAAATGAATACCTCCCCGGTTTGCGGATCAATGGCGATCTTTTTTATATCGTTGCTTAGCAGCGGGCTGTTGTCTTCAGTAAAGCGATAGATTATTTTATCACCATCTGCGGTTATTAACCATACGCCGTTGCGGGTGCCTATCCATTTGCGGTTGGCACCATCCACCGCAATGGTTTTTACTTCTTCATCCTGGAACAAATAGCCTGCAAAACGGTCTTGTTGAACAACTGGTAGTACTGCTTCGCAAGCATTGTTTTGAAAAAAGGTTTCGGCACACTGCACAACACCAATGCCCTTCGAAGTTCCTATCCATATAAAACCATCTTTATCCTTTGCAAGGCAAAACACATCGTTGGATGGAAGGTTGCCGCTGCCTTTGCCAAACCGTAAATACTTCCACCGGTCGTCTGTAAGTGCATCAATATTTTCACCAGGCTTGTACACAAAAACACCATTGCCCCGCGGACTAACTATCCAAAGTTGGTCAAAATCGTCCAAAACAATTTGGCTCACAGCATTTTCAAAATGAAAGAAGGGAATGCTGAAAGCCTTAAAACTTCCATCAACTTTCCGAACGTGCAGGTTTTGCGCCGCGCCATAATTGCTTATCCATAAATTGTTCTTCCGGTCAAAAGCAAGCCCACTTACCCGGTAACTTGCCGGGTCGCCAATGGCAGGTTGAAGCGTTGAGTTGGTTT
>JANPIA010000130.1:0-1536 GCA_031424735.1 Segetibacter sp. | reverse complement strand
CAAAATTTTATATAAAAGGGGTTACCTACGGCACTTTTGCTCCGCAAGAGGATGGCCAGCAATTTCCTTTACGGGAAATTGTGGAAAAAGATTTTGAGATGATGTCTGCGCAAGGCATTAACACCGTTCGCACTTACACCGTGCCTCCTGCCTACCTTTATGATATTGCCGAAAAACATAATTTAAGCCTGATGGTTGGGTTGCCGTGGGAGCAACACATTACTTTTCTCGACGATAAAACAAGACAACATGATATCATCACACGTGTTCGCGAAGCTGTAATATCCTGCAAAAAGCATCCGGCTATTTTATGTTTTGCTGTAGGCAACGAAATTCCTGCACCCGTTGTTCGCTGGTATGGAGCTAAAAAAATTGAAAAATTTTTAAAGAGACTCTTTTACGCTGTAAAAGATGTGGATGGAGAAGCATTGGTAACTTATGTAAATTATCCCACCACCGAATATCTTGATCTCTCATTTTTCGACTTTGATTGTTTTAATGTTTACCTGGAATCGCAGGAAAAACTTTCCACCTACATATCCCGCCTTCATAATTTATACGGAAACCGGCCACTGGTGCTGGCAGAAATAGGCCTGGATAGCATGCGTAACGGGGCAGAAAAACAGGCTGAAGTTTTAAAATGGCAAATAGAAACGGTGTTTGGAAAAGGATGTGCAGGCATGTTTGTTTTTGCCTGGACCGATGAATGGTGGCGGGGCGGTTTTGAAATTGAGGATTGGGATTTTGGTTTGGTCACCCGGGATAGACATCCCAAGCTGGCTTTACCGGTGGTTTCCAAAGCGCTTGACAAACTACCGGTTAGTGAAGAAAGTTGGCCTTTCTTTTCAGTTATTGTTTGTACATACAATGGTTCTGCCACCATACGCGATTGTATAGAGGGTTTAAAGCGATTACAATATCCTTCGTTTGAAGTAATAGTAGTAAATGACGGCTCAACCGACCAGGTTGCTGCTATTGTAAAGGAGTATCCGGTAAGACTTATCAATACAAAAAACAATGGGTTAAGTAGTGCCCGAAATACAGGCATGAACAACGCCAAAGGCGGCATTTTGGCTTTTATTGATGATGATGCTTACCCTGAAGAGCATTGGTTGCATTACCTGGCATATGCTTATATGCATTCAAGCCATGGAGCTATGGGTGGTCCAAATATTATTCCTGCTGAAGATGGTTTACTGGCGCAAAGTGTAGCCGATGCACCCGGCGGACCTGTACATGTTTTATTAACAGATGAAATTGCTGAACATATACCCGGTTGCAATTTTTCAGTAAAGAAGGATGTATTGATGAAGGTGGGCGGATTTGATCCGCTATATAGGTCAGCCGGAGATGATGTGGATGCCTGCTGGCGGATACAGGAGGCAGGCTATACTATTGGTTACCATCCTTCAGCTTTGGTGTGGCACCACCGGCGAAACTCACTAAAAGCTTATTGGAAACAGCAAAAGGGTTAAGGTACACCAGAGGCACTGTTAGAGTTAACATGGCCTGAGCGTTATAATGGCCTCGGTCATC
>JANPIA010000129.1:0-2062 GCA_031424735.1 Segetibacter sp. | reverse complement strand
AACAAGTGAATGCCCGGTTTGTAAAAGTGATCTTAAAAAACAATGGTGTTATTGCCGAGGGGATGCCTGGCGCAGGCCGCAATGCCTGGTTGTTTGCAGATGAGATCATGGTTGAATAGAGAAACTGACTATAGTGAATGGTCAATTGTTAACGGTGAAGTTACAAGGGTCAACTACATTCAATTTGTTTGCGGTCAACTGTCACTAGTTAACTTGCCCAGTTCAAAATGAACCCAAACCAATAACGCTCCCTTTTTTATCTTTGAAAGACTTACAAAAATAACTCCGCATGTCGTCGCTACACCTTGATATAGACCTGATTGATAGTTTTGAAAAAATACCGGTAAAAATATTTACCAGCCCATTGGATGGATCAGCATTTGTTGCTAATGAAATTGCAAAGCATATTCGCGAAAAACAGGAAACAGGGCAGAATTTTGTACTGGGTCTTGCTACCGGTTCTACCCCTATTAGTATGTATGCCGAATTGGTTCGGTTGCACAAACAGGAAGGCCTCAGTTTTAAAAACGTCGTCACCTTTAATCTGGATGAATACTACCCCTTAGAAGAAGATGCATTGCAAAGCTATCACAGCTTTATGCAGCGTCATCTTTTCGATCATATAGATATTGAACCGGCAAACATTCATCTGCCCAACGGGCAATTACCTAAAGAGGAAATAAAAAAACATTGCCAGCAATACGAGCAAATGATTGATGCTGCAGGCGGAATTGACTTGCAGATTTTGGGTATTGGAACCAATGGACATATCGGGTTTAATGAGCCCGGCTCTAGCATCTTTTCAAAAACACGACTGGTTACACTTGATAATAGTACCCGCATCGCCAATTCGCACGAGTTTCAAAACATTTCTTTAGTGCCGAGGCTTGCCATTACCATGGGAATCAGCACTATTCTTAGAGCCAAAAAAATATTGTTGATGGCATGGGGGATGAAAGCGCAGATCATTGCACGATCGGTAGAGGGACAGGTGACTGAGCAAATACCCGCAAGCATATTACAGCAGCACAACGATTGCACTTTTGTTGTAGATGAAAATGCAGCCACCGATCTCACCCGAATAAAGTCGCCCTGGTTAACCGGGGATTGTGAATGGACACCGCAAATGATAAAAAGAGCGGTCGTAAATATGTCGTTAAAAACAGGCAAACCGGTTTTAAGTTTAACAACACATGATTATAACGAAAATGGTGTAGGTGATTTGTTGGTGGAGAAAGGAGATGCTTATGAAATAAACCTGCAGGTTTATTATATGCTGCGCGATAGTATAACGGGTTGGCCCGGCGGCAAACCAGATTCGCACATACCCAATCATCCTGAACGAAGTGATATTCAACCAAAAACATGTCTTCTGTTTTCTCCCCATCCGGATGATGACATTATAAGTATGGGCGGTACTTTTATGCGATTGCACGACCAGGGGCACAATGTGCATGTCGCTTATCAAACCAGCGGCAATATTGCTGTTACCGACGAATTTGTTACACGCTTCCTGGATTTTGCGGTTGGGTTTGAACACATGTTCGGTATAGACAACCATACCAGTAAAAAGATTTTATCAGAAGCAAAAACGTTCCTTGCATCTAAACGGAAAAACCAGGTAGATACACCAGCCATACGCGCTATAAAAGGTTTGATAAGGAGATGTGAAGCCAAAGCAACTTGCCGGTATGTTGGGTTGAAAGATGATAAAGCCCACTTTTTAAACCTGCCTTTTTACGAAACAGGCACCATTGAAAAGAAACCATGGAGCGAAGAAGATATTGAACTGACCATGGAACTTCTTCGCAAAATAAAACCGCACCAGGTTTACTGTGCAGGCGACCTTGCCGACCCGCATGGTACGCACAAAGTTTGCCTGGATATAATTTTTGAAAGCGTACGCCGGTTAAAAATAGCAGGTGATGAATGGTTAGATAATTGTTGGTTATGGCTATACAAAGGCGCCTGGCAGGAATGGGATATTGCCGATATTGAAATGGCTATACCGATGAGTCCCGACCAAGTATTGAAAAAGCGCTTTGGCATTTTTATTCACCAG
>JANPIA010000128.1:0-8978 GCA_031424735.1 Segetibacter sp. | reverse complement strand
TTCCAGCACCTGCCCATGAAATAAAACATTGTCAGCTATAATGATCCCCTTTTTTGAAAGGCGGGGAACAACCAGTTCATAATAGTCGATGTAACCCGGTTTGTCTGCATCAATAAACACCAGGTCCCACTGCAGGTTGATGGTTGGAATTATATTGAGTGCGTTTCCAACGTGCAAATGTATAAGTTTATCCATTTTTGCCATAGCGAAATTTGCGGCTGCGGTCCCGGCATCCTCTTCTCTCAATTCAATGGTATGCAGTGCGCCATTTTGTGGTAAACCCTGCGCCAGGCAAATTGCGCTATAACCTGTAAAGGTTCCTATTTCCAGAACGTTGGTTGGTTGCAAAATATTACTGATGAACGAAAGGAACCTGCCCTGTACATGCCCGCTTAACATATGCGCATGTGGATGGTGCAATGTTGTTTGTTCGTTAACTCGCTTCAACACATCATTTTCAGGCGATGAAAACTGGTTTGCATATTCGTTGGCTAGCGCGTTTACAATATCCATTTCTCCCATAATTAAGTCGTTAATGTTTTTGTATCCATCTGCACATCCCTGGTCATCTGCCGTTGCGTCGCACTCTTGTACTAAATTTTACCATCAACTTTTTGTTATTGGTATGTTTGGCGATTATAAGGCAACAAATACCACAACCAGGGTGAACAAGATGATGCCGAAGAAAGAACTTAATTCAGTGTCTTCTAAATAAACAGAGAATTTTCTTTTGCAACCACCAATCACCCAACGCATCAATGCACCCGGAAAAATAAGTACGCAATTGAAAACAACTTCAAAAATCATCTCGCCGAGCATGAACGATTATTAACGTGTGCGCAAAATACCCTTTCGCATTTTCTGTGTTCATTAAAAGAGCCTGAAGACAGACAACTTAACTTTTTGTTTGGGAAACCATGTTGCGGCCATCTGGTGGACTGGATATCGCCATTAGCCCTATGAAAGTTAGCAAGCCATTAATCACCAGCAATTCTAACCCTATCTGGTAGCCGCCAAACAATGCTTTTTGATTTGCATCGATGAGGTAACAAATAACCGGGGCGGCTATACATACAAAAGGTACAAAACGGTCTTTCAACGATCGCTTTGTTATCAACCCAAAACTAAATAAGCCGAGCAATGGACCATACGTATAGGCTGCCACCTTTAATATAACACCTATCATACTCGGCTCGTTGATCCAGCGAAATACCAATACAAACGCAAGGAAAATAGAAGCGAATACCAGGTGAACTCGCTTTCGTAACTGGTGCTTTTGTTTATCGGTCATATCGTCTCTTCTTTTAATGCCTATAATATCTATACAAAACGAAGAAGTCAGCGCTGTAATGGCTCCATCCGCACTGGGGAATAATGCGGATATCAATGCAATAATAAATATAACCGAAACTACCGGCGGCATATGCCGCAACGCAATTTCCGGAAATACTTTATCGCCGGTTGCACCTACGCCAAACTGGTCAGCATACAAGTAAAGCAAGCCGCCTAAAAACAAGAACAACAATATTACCAGCAACATGGTAATGCCGATGGTGATCATATTTTTTTGCGAGTCCTTCAAAGTTTTAACCGAGATGTTTTTCTGCATCATCTCCTGGTCCATACCGGTCATGGTAATGGTGATAAATGCACCGGCAATAATTTGTTTTGCAAAGAAGAATTTACTGCCAGGATCGCTGAAAAATATTTTGCTGTAGCCTTTATCAGACAACTGATTTAAACTTTCGCCAAACGATATGTTCAGTGAGTTTAAAATGTAGATGGTACAGATGACCAGTCCTGCTAACATACAGCTTGTTTGCAAAGTATCGGTGTACACAATAGTCTTAACGCCCCCTTCGTAGGTGTACAGTAAAATCATAATAAGTATGATGAGCGTAGTGAGCCAAAACGGTACGCCAAAATCAGCAAGAATAGCATCCTGTAAAATCTTTACAACCAGGTACAATCGGGCAGTAGCGCCCAATGTTCTCGACAAAATAAAAAACGAAGCACCCGTTTTGTAGGATGCAAACCCAAGCCTTGAACTCAGGTAATTATAAATGGAAGTAACATTCAGCGAGTAATACAATGGCAACAACACAAAGGCGATGGTGAGATAACCAATGAGGTAACCGATGGTAATTTGAAAATAGGCGAAGGCTTCCGTTTTTACTGCACCCGGAACGCTCACAAACGTAACGCCACTTAGCGATGTACCTATCATACCAAACGCAACCAGCATCCAGTTGCTTTTGCGGTTACCGATAAAAAAACTTTCGTTGTTACTATTACGGCTTGTGTACCATGCAACCGCCAGCAAAATGATAAAATACCCGATCACAAACGAAAACAGCACGTATGGCGACATAGATTTAAATTAAGTTATCGTTACAACAGATAAGTTTGAAAAGTAGTAAAAAATATTGAGCTAATATTGTTGCCACAAAGCCAAGCTATGCCGTACAAAGCCATTGCAGTATTCTGCGGATCAAAAAGCGGAGACAACAGTCTGTTTTATTCTCATGCAGTAGAACTTGGCAAGCTGATGGGTGAAAATAATATAACCCTTATATATGGCGGTGGCCGCAAAGGTTTAATGGGCGCAATTGCCGACGCGGTAATGAACGAAGGTGGCAAGGTGATGGGGGTTATACCAGAACTACTGATAGGGTGGGAGCACCAGCACGAGGGTATTACCGATTTGCAGGTTGTGGAGGATATGCATACCCGCAAAAAGATAATGTACGATATGTGTGATGCCGCCATTATACTGCCCGGCGGCTATGGTACTTTGGATGAGATGTTTGAAATGCTCACCTGGAATACTTTGAACATCCACAGCAAAAAATTAATCATACTTAACACCGCAGGTTTTTACGATAACCTGGTAGCCCACATAAAACAAATGCAGGACGAAGATTTTTTGTACGAAGGCTGGGATAAACGAATCACCGTTTGCGATACCCCGCGGGCTATCTTTTCCTTCCTGAGCCCAGGTATATATTAAAGCCGCTGCGTATAATGGGAAGCTTGCTTTTGTACAGGTTCCCGTTTTGGTCGTACGCTGTATTGATATAGGGCGACGATGAGTTGTTACCCAAATCGAACATGATGGTTGTAAAAAATCCGGAAGTGCCAATGTTGCGGCTGCCGTAACCAACACCAGCTAAAAGGCTTGGCGCTTCCTCTTTGTATTTAAACTCCGGGCTGGTGCCTTGTTTGTAAGTGGAGCTTCTCCAGTTATACTCCGGCAACATTTGCAGAAAAAATCCTCTTAACGGAAATACCCTTACAAAAACGCCGCCGCCATAAGTGGTGCTCCGCTGGCGAATGAAATTGTTATAATAATCAGCCCGTGAAGAAGCATAGTTAATGTTGGTTGATATGCCTGCATCTAACCAATTAGCAATACTGTAACCCACCTCCGGGTTGGCACCCACATTAAAAATGCCGCTCGAAAAACCAAGGCCAATACTCGCACCTACAAATACTCTTTCCTTTTTAAAAAACCTCGTATCGGGCTCATCGGTTTTTTCGGTCTCGTTTTGTGCATTGGCTGCAAATGCCAAAGGCAGCAGGCAAAGCACCGCTATTATTTTTCGGCTATTTAAATTTTTCATTTTTATTTTTTTGTAGATGATTTATTGTGGAACAAAAACAAACAAACTGTATAAAACGGGTTATGTTTTTATTTTATCCTGTTGGCAATATTCCTTTAAAAAGCTTTACAAAAATCACATTGGTTTATTAATAAAGTACAAAACACTGTAATTAAATAACGATGCCGGCAACGTAGGTAGCGCAGGGTGGTAACTGTTAAAATTCTCCAATAATATCATCATAAATTATCAAACTACGAAGTCGATCGTATATTTGATACGAAAATATTCGTAAAACAAACACCCACTAAAATTTTACTTGTTATGAAAAAACATTTCACCGCAACCAACCTTGTATTAGCGCTTGCCCTTGTTGCATGTAGCATTTGTATATTGTCCTTTAGGGGGGAGGATAGCACTGCAAAAAAGTCATTTCGCACCGATACCTTTCAGGGAGATGACGATACCACCCCACCCCGCAAACGCAGTACAGATGCAGATGAATTCAGGATGGACCAATTAGATGCCGCGATGAAAAAGCTGGATGTGCAAATGGCAAAGCTGAATGAAAAGATGGCTAAAATGGACTTTTCTAAAATGCAGAAAAACCTGGATGAGTCGCTCAGCAAAATCGACTTTAAAAAAATGGAAAAGGAGATGGAGGCATCCATGAAAAAATTTAACGGCGAAAAAATGGAAGCCGACCTGAAAAAATCGCTGGAAAAAATGAAACACCTGCAGCTGGAAAAGATGCATCAGCATTTTGAAAAAGCAAAAATGCACCTTGAAAAGCAAACGATGAATATGCATTTTGATGCCGCTAAAATAAAGGCACAGGTGGAGAACAGTATGACTAAACCTAAGGTATCTATAGAAAAGGCGAAAGCCGACATGGAAAACAGGAGAGCATTTACCACTGCATTGGAAAAAGATGGACTGATTGATAAAAACAAAGGGTATAAAGTGCAATTAAAAAATGGGGAGCTATATATTAACGATATACTCCAATCAAAAGAAGTAACCGAAAAATACAAGGGCTTTTATCGCAAGGAAAATTTTACTATCATCAGCAGTAGAGATGACAACTGGATATAACAACTCCACATAATGAAAAATGGCGGGAGTGTGCCCTCGCCATTTTGGTTGATAAATAATATGGATATTAAAACCTAACGCCGGGGCATTTTAAAGGTTTGCTATTGTCCATAATTCCCTGCTTAATAATGGACATTTCATAAGCGCCGCGGCGGCTGTTGTAGCTGCCCAATGCTGAGGTAGTAGCATCGTAACTAAAGGTGAATTTGTAACTTCCTTTTTGCACGCAAGCCATCTGTATGATAGCATCTTTTAAACTGTAATAGGCGCCCATTATCAGTTGCGTGGTACCGTCATTGTTCAGGTTGCGTTGCGCGTTTACCCCTGCCACGGTTTCCCAGGCGGTGCTCATATTACTAACATATATGTTCGGGTTCACTATCCAAATGTCGCTTACTTTAAAGCTGCCGTTTAAAAATAAAGTGGTACGCGGCGAAATGCGCTCATCAACCGAACCGGCGGTAAAAAAACTTTCCTTTGGGCGGTTGATATGCGATACGCTTATTCCAGCATTCAGGTAAGTATTGTCGTTGGGGTAGTAAGCATAATTTAAACCTGCCTGCAACGTAAAATAATTTACCTGGTTGGTGATAAACCCTTCGCCGCTTGGCGCAGAAATATCAAAGAATTTACCATTCCACTGGTTATCGAAAGTGAGTTTATTGAAGTCTACTTTTTTGCTTACAAAACCAATATTAAAGCCTGCGCTCAGTAAACTTGCCAACCCCAATGCCTGGTGGTACGCCACCGAACCAAAAGCCCTGGTGGAAGTAAGATTTCCCGTGCCTGCAACATCTCTTAATAATGCGCCACCTACACCTACCCATCCATTTTCAAGGCGGTCGCCAAATAACTGAACATCGCCAAAGGCGCTAAAAGTTTTATAGGGATTTCCGCCAAGGCTTGCCCACTGGTTGCGATAGTTTATACCTAAACGGTAATCTCCATCTGGCGTAAAACCTGTATTTGCAGGGTTTACCAATAAAGGTGAATTGAAGTATTGCGAAAAGTGAAGATCCTGCGCATGGGTATAATTGTTCAGGCATACAACGGTTGTTATCATGCTTACTAAAACAAAATGGCTGCAAATGTTCTTCATCTTTAAATTATAAAAGTGTGATATCTCCTTTTTTCTGTGCCTTTTGTCCGTCGGTATACTCAACATCTAACACATAATGATAAACTTCTTTTGGCTGGCGGCTGCCTTTATACGTTCCGTCCCAGCCTTCGTTGCGGTTAGTGGTTTGAAACACCATGGTTCCCCAGCGGTTATAAATTCTCCAGTTCATTTTGCCTATACCAAAACCACGAACAAAAACTTTGTCGTTGGTGCCGTCGCTGTTTGGTGTGAATGCATTAGGTACATCCAGCACCGGAACAATGCGTGCCTGCACATCCTGGCAGGTTGTATCCCTACAGCCAAATTGGTTAATAGCGATTAGGCAGGTAGTATATCTTCTTGTTTCGTTGAAAGTGTGGCGTATTGGTGCCACCGAGGTAGTAACTAAAGTATCTCCATCGCCAAACTCCCACCGGTAATTAGTTGCAGCAATGGAAGTATTGAAAAAGTCTACCGGTGTATTCTCCAGCGGTGGGTTAGGAGTATAATTAAACGCAGCCACCGGTATTTCACTTACCGTAATGGTAACCTTTGTACTGTCTGTAATGTTGCAGGTGGCCGGGTCGGTAGCCAACAGGCTGATGGTATAAGTGCCGGGTGCGGTGTACACATGGGTAGGGTTGGTTTGGGTAGAGGTTGATCCATCGCCAAAGTCCCAGAAAAATTGCTGACCGCCTGCTGAAGTGTTATTAAACACTGCATTGTACGGCGCACAGCCAGATGGAGGCGTTTGAAATGCGGCAGCAACATTTGGTGAGATTCGAACTTGCTTAACGACAGAATCCGGGTAGTTACAATAGTTGGTATCGATTAATAACAGGCGTACGGTATAGGTTCCCGGTCCGGGAAAATTATGATTAATGGTTTGCGAGCCGGTGATCAATGGCGGGGTGTTATCACCAAAGGTCCACTGGAAGGTTGCATTGCCAAACGGGCGGCTTGCCGGGGCTACCGAATTATTAATAAACTGGTAGCTGGTTGACTGGCAAGGTGGGAGTTTTGAGGGAGTGAAGTCCAGTGCTGCTTCATCATTTCTAACCCGAACTGTTGTATACGAAGTATCTGAAATATTACATGTGGATGAATCTATAGCTATTAGGCGAACAGTGTAGGTGCCCACCTGGTTGTATAAATGACTGGAGGAAGGTGTTATTGTTCTAACATCTGCCGAACCATCGCCAAAATTCCAATAGAAACTTTTGCCAAGTGCTACCGTATCGCTAAAATCCACCATAAGCGGCACGCAGCCCGAATTTTTACGGGGCACTCCTTTAACCGCCGATTGTATGCCGGTGCTAATGCCGGCTAAATTAAATGCAATTTTTACCGCCGCAAGGTTACAGTTAGAGGAGCCATTGGTAGTGGAAAAAACGCCTGGAGTTGTAGGAAATGGTGCGCTTCTTCCGCAGTTGGCGCACATGGCCTGGTATATTACGCCATTCCTGTCGAAGCGGCTGGTGCCGCCATCAACATGTTCGCCGCCGCCGTTGGTGCTAAACTGCCCAAAGAAACTTCCGTACAGTTGGCTGGTGGCGTCACGTTCTAAAACAAAGAAATAAAAATCGCTGCCATCCGTATTTTTTTGAATGGCATCCGGGGTCACACTCAAGCCCACCGTGCCTGCATTTGGATAACCAGGATCGCTCTGGCCTGAACCATTGTTAATTTGCCCGCCCCAACCGCTTACATATACATTCTGACACCTGTCTACTAAAAAAGCTACCGGCGAAATGTTGGGCAGTGGATTGTTTGTGCCGAATACAGTGGAGTACACGAATGCTGAGAGGTCCGGTTTTAATTTAGATATAAATTGACGTGATCCTGGCTGACTGAAAGTAGCATTCAATACCGGCCATGTTCCGGTAGTGGTACCCATTATGTAGGGAAATCCAAATTGATCGAACTGAATACCATATAACATATCTGCGCCATTGGTGCCAACATACGTTGTTTTTATGACATTGCCACCGGGTGTAGCAATAGCCACAAAGCCTTCAGTAAACCCTCCCCGGTTGCTACTTTGTAATACGCCCGTTTTATCGCCTGGTAAATTAGTGCTCACGGTGTTGCCGCCAACATAAATATTACCATCCAGCGGATTAATGGCTAAAACAAAACAGGCATCATCATCGCTGCCTCCAAAAAAAGTGCTAAATAAAACCGTGCTTACATTCGCGTTTGTTTTTATTAATACGCCATCCTGTTTGCCACCGCTGGCAGATTGAAACGCTCCGGCTGTAACAGGAAAGTTGGATGACTGCGTACTAGAAGCCAGGTAAATATTTCCTGCATTGTCGAGTAAAATTTCGCTTCGAGAGTCATCTCCATAATTTCTTCTTAACGATTCTGCTCCACGGGGTATGTCGTATTTCGGACGGATATTCACACCATCCCGAAGACTACCGCCAATTTTGCGTGAACCAATCAGTCCGTTGCCTGCAGCATTCAATTTGGTGATGATGATATCATAATCGCCACCAGTTCCAATTGTTGCGCCTGTTGTTGGATAGTTGGGAGAATTGGTTCTACCTCCAATAACAAGTTGTCCCTGGCCATCAACCACAAGACTATGCGGATGTTCATTTCCACTTCCACCAACATACGTGGCATACAAAGCAGTAGCCCCATTGGGATCAAACTTCATAATACCGATATCGTACGCGCCGTCAGCTTCGTTAACCCCTCCCTGGTAAGTTGTTTGAAAAGCGCCGGGTGTTACCCTAAACCCAGTTCCGAATACAATACCGCCTGCATAAAAACTACCGTCGGCGCCATAGGTAGCCGTATATCCCCAGTTGTCTGCGGTGCTTCCACTAAACGTGGAGAACACCAGCGTGGGGTCGATCACCAACGTGGTATTCTTATCGTAATTACCCAGGTTAAACTGAACCACGTTGCCAGCAACTTTAAAACGGCAATCAATTTCTTTTTTCTCCGAACCATTTACCTGGTAAGCATAAGGCGCCAGTTCCTTCATATCGCCTACGGTGGTCTTAATAACCAGTTGCTCCTCTTTTACTTGCAATCCGTCAACGCCCTCGTAACGTAACGCCAGTTTACTTATGTCGGCACCGGGCTTTACAATTATGTCGTATTTAAGCAAGCCGTTGTTGGTATAATACCTTACATCCACATTCGGGTACATATTTTTGTAAGTAACT
>JANPIA010000127.1:0-3958 GCA_031424735.1 Segetibacter sp. | reverse complement strand
AAAGAAGCCTGGAAAATTCCTTTTGTTTATGCAGCCGTTGGCACACCTGCAGGTTTCTATATCTACAACAATACCTGGTATAAACGAACTAAAAGGGCATTTGAAATCCTTATAAACAACGACACTGCGCACATGGGCGATATACATGTAAAACTGCAAGGCTTAAATGAGGAGTCCATCCGCTACTACCGTAACCAGTTTCGCAAAAGCAGGGATTATTCAATTCTATATTTTTTAATAGCCTGGGGACTGAACGTAGTGGATGCAACGGTATTTGCACACCTGAAAGATTTTGATGTAACCGACGACCTTTCATTTAAAGTAAAACCGGGCTATAGCCCATTGGCGAACACTACCGGTTTAAGTTTTGTACTTGCTGTAAAATCTCCATCGCAGCGACACGTTCGATTCTAGGCATGGATTGTAAGCCTGTGAAAAATCGTTGAAATTTCTTTCGTTCCTAAACATTATTCCCGTTTCACAATATTTTATAATACAGCCTCATGCTCAACAAATAATTGGTTAGCTTGAACAATGAATAATATCCTCAGTTTTATATTAATCGCAATGGTTTGCCTCAAGGCTAACGCACAGGTAGCAATACCGCCCAGCGGGGAAATGAAGGTATTCACTAAGGTTGAACAGCCAGCAGTATTTCCGGGTGGCGATGAAAGCTTTAAAGCTTACTTAAACAGGAATATCAATCTAAAAAAAATCACACCTTATCTGCACGATACTTCGCAGGTCGTCACAGTAAAATTTTTAGTTGATGAAAAGGGATTAGTCTCAAATGTTAGTGTAAAAGAACCCATTGATGCCCCCAAAGAAATAAAGGATGAAGCTGTTCAACTTATTCGCAGGGGACCTAAGTGGCAGCCCGCCGTTCAAAACGGACGAAATGTTATGTACCAGGTTGTACTCCCGATAACCTTCCCTGCCATTTCAAACTGATATACTAAGTTTGCCCCATGAAAATTGCATTGATTGGTTACGGCAAAATGGGTAAAGCCATTGAAGAAATTGCGCTTCAAAGGTCCCACGAAATTGTACTTCGTATTCACATTGACAACACCGAAGAGTTTACTGTAAACAATGTACAGCAGGCAGATGTTGCCATTGAATTTACCAGCCCGCACAGTGCTGTCGACAACATAAAAAAATGCATAGATGCCGGTGTTCCGGTAGTAAGCGGATCAACGGGCTGGCTTAGTCGGTGGGATGAAGTAACTGGTTATTGTAAACAAAATAATGGTTCGTTGTTGTATGCCAGCAATTTTAGCATCGGCGTAAATTTATTTTTTGAGCTCAATACTTACCTGGCAAAATTAATGAGCAAATATGAGGAGTATGGGGTAAGCCTCGAAGAGATCCATCACACAGAAAAAAAGGACGCACCCAGTGGTACGGCTATCACGCTGGCAGAACAAGTGATGCAATTTATACCTGGTAAAAAAAGTTGGGTGAATGAACTGTCGAACGAGCCTACCGCATTGTGTATTATCAGTAAAAGAATTGACCCCGCACCGGGAACGCACAGTATTAAATACAGCTCCGCAATTGATGATATAGAAATCATACATACCGCTCATAACCGCCAGGGTTTTGCCGGCGGCGCAGTGCTGGCTGCCGAATATTTATACGGCAAAAAAGGAATTTATTCCATGAAAGATGTACTCAACCTTTGAGGCTTACTAAACTATATCCCATTATTGTACTGCTTTCGATAACCTGTTTGCAGGCGCAGGATGTGCATTTAGACAGCCTGCGCAAATCAATTAAAGCAGGCAGTAATTACGAAAAAATAATAGCCGCTTACATACTGCTCACCGATAAACTCAGTACAGCAAAAACAGATGAAGCCATCAGCCTATGCTACGTGGCTATTAAAATGGCTGCCAGGCAAAAAGACTCCATAAGCATTGCACAATTGCAAAGCAACCAAGGAAGAGCATGGTATTTTAAAGGCAGTTACGATAGCGCAGCAAAACTTTATTTCTCAGCCATCCAACTTCTTGAGCGCTTTAATGAACCTAAAAAACTGGGGTATGCCTATAACGATATAGCAAAGCTTTACCGCAAAACCAAAGACCTGAAACGTGCCCATGAGAAATACGAACAGGCCTTTCACCTTTTTGAGAAAATAAAAGATAGCACAGGCATATCTACCATATTAAACGAATGGGGTGTTGTATTTGAATACGAAGAAAATTACGCTGAAGCCATCAAAAAATACCAGGCATCGCTAAGCATTTGCAATGCACGCAACGACCAGATAGGGATTTCGTATGCGCTAAGCAATATCGCGGGGGTTTATACCATTCAAAAAAAATACAATGAGGCGGAGAAAAATCTTTTACAGGCGCTTACCATTCGTGAACAGTTAAAAGATTCGTTTAGCCTGTCGCTAACTTACGCCGACCTGGGTGCGGTATATAAAAACCAGGGTGCGTTTGATAAAGCAAATGCAAGCTATTATGCCAGCAATGCAATTGCGTCGGTAATTCACTTTCCCGAATTACAATCCAGCAATTACAACGAGCTGTCAGACCTATCAAAAAAGCAGGGAAATTTTGAACAGGCATATAATTACCAGCAGCAACACCTCGCCATTAAAGACTCGATTTTCAAGTTGGAATCTTCTCAACAAATCGAAGAGCTTTCTACCAGGTACGAAACAGAAAAAAAAGAGCAGCAAATAAAAATTCAGCAGTTCGATATAGAGCGCAAGAACATTTTTTTGTGGCTTGCTGTTGTGCTTATTGCCACTGTCATACTCATCAGCTATTTACTATATAATCGTTACCGGCTTAAACAACAAGCCCGTTTGCAATACGAAATACTGCAGCAACAGGAATTATCTACCAAAGCGGTTATTGCCGCCGAAGAAAATGAACGCAAGCGCATAGCAGGCGACCTGCACGATGGCGTTGGGCAAATGATGAGTGCAGCCAAAATGAATTTATCGGCCATAGAAGACGAAATTCCATTCAGCAGCAACAGCCAGCGGCAGGCATACGAAAAAGTAATGGCTTTGGTAGATGAAAGTTGTAAAGAGGTTCGCAACGTGAGCCATAACATGATGCCGAATGCGTTGTTAAAATCAGGGCTGGCATCGGCGGTAAGGGAGTTTATTGATAAGATAGACAGCCGCGTTATCAAAGTAGACCTGTACACCGAAGGCTTACATGAACACATAGATTCAAACGTGGAAATTGTTTTATACCGGGTGATACAAGAGTGTGTCAATAATGTTATCAAACACTCTGGTGGTGACCACCTGGATATTTCACTGATAAAAGATGCTGATGGCATAAGCGCCACCATTGAAGACAATGGCAAAGGGTTCGACACAAGGGACCGTTCGAAATTTGATGGAATTGGGCTAAAAAACATACAGGCACGAATTGAATTTTTAAAGGGCACGGTCGATTTCAATTCTTCTGCCAACAACGGAACATTGGTGGCTATTCATGTTCCAATGAGTTGATAAATAGAGTATTTTTATCGGAAAGCAAGCAAACTTATGAAAAAGCCCGTGCGGCTAGCGCTGGTGGACGACCACCAGATTGTAATTGATGGCATTAAATCGTTGCTGGATGGATACAGCGATTTTGAATTGGTTGCCAGTACAACAAGTCCCCTGAAAATGCTTGAACTGCTTGCAACACTACCTGTTGATATTTTACTAACCGATGTGATGATGCCCGAAATGAATGGGCAGTTATTGGCGAAACAGGTACGAAAAAGTTACCCCGGCATCAGGATACTGGCACTTAGTATGAGCGGTGAAGGAGATATTGTAAACAGCATGATAAATGATGCTGATATAATGGGTTATGTGTTGAAAAACATTGGCAAGGAAGAATTGAGAACTGCCATTTCAAAAATAGCTAATGGCGGCATCTACTTTAGCGATGAGGTGTTGAAAGAAATGGAAAAAGCAAGTAATATTCAAAAG
>JANPIA010000126.1:0-5147 GCA_031424735.1 Segetibacter sp. | reverse complement strand
TTGCGTTATTCGATTTTGCGACATCCTCATTTTCAATTCCTCCTTCTCATGCATAAATTGTTGTTGTATTTATTTTGTTTTTTCGTTTTTTGTTTTCGTGTTTCTGCTAAAGATTATCAGCTTTTATCGCCAGATAAAAGGGTACAGGTAATTGTTTCGGTAACAGATAAAGTTACCTGGTCAATCCTCTACAACCAGGTAGTATTAACCAAACCGGGTGAGTTGTCTTTAATTTTTGATAAGGGCTTATCAATAGGAATGAACCCGGTAGTAACCATTGAAACGCGAACCAGTAACGATGAGATGATCCCTGCGGTAAATCCGGTAAAAAGCAGGCTTGTTCGCAATCAGTACAACGATCTTTTGTTACAGTTTAAGGGCGATTATAAAATACGCTTCCGGGCTTATAATGATGGAGCCGCTTACCGTTATGAAACGAACTTTAAAGAGGCTGAGGTAAAGGTTGTTACCGAGACATCGAACTTCAATTTTAGCGATAATTACCGGGTGATATGGCCGTTGGAAGCAGATACCGCCTTTCAATCGCATTTCGAAAACTTGTTTAAAGACACAAGTGTTGCTTTTTTCAGTCGGAAGCAGTATGGCAATCTACCCATGCTATTGTTTTCTCCAAACAATGTATCGATAATTATCAGTGAAGCGGACCTGTACGATTATCCAAATCTCTTCCTGTATGGAACCGGTGGTAATGGAGTAACCGCCGGGTTTCCAAAAGTGATAGATAGTTTACGCCCCAGAGGCGATCGTGGAAACAGGATAACAAAATTGGCTGACTACATCGCCAAAACATCGGGCACCCGTACCTACCCATGGAGAACGGTAGCCATTGCTGATAACGATAAAAAGATATTGGAAAACAATCTTGCTTACAAACTTTCTGCTCCCTCGGTATTAACCGATGTTAGCTGGATAAAGCCCGGTAAGGTGGCCTGGGACTGGTGGAACTTTAATAACATTTATGGTGTAAATTTTAAAGCGGGCCTCAATACAAATACATACAAATATTACATTGATTTTGCTTCCGCTTTCGGTCTTGAATATATTATGCTTGATGAGGGTTGGTCGCGAACAACAACTGATGTACTTCACCCCAAAAGTGATATAGATATAGAGGAGCTGGTGAAGTACGGGGCTTTAAAAAATGTAAGTGTACTCCTGTGGACTTTATGGGGACCGCTTGATAAAGACATGGATAATATTCTTGACCAGTTTCAGCGATGGGGTGTGAAGGGTATAAAGGTTGACTTTATGGCAAGGGCCGATCAATACATGGTAAACTATTATGAACGCGTTGCACAAGCCACTGCTAAACGCAAATTGATGGTGGATTTTCATGGTGCTTATAAGCCTGTTGGCTTAAACAGAAAGTACCCGAATGTAATGTCGTACGAAGGTGTGCGGGGCGCAGAAAATAATAAGTGGGAGGAAACCATTACACCTCGGCACAATGTTACCCTTCCATTTACCCGTATGACCGCCGGCCCCATGGATTATACTCCCGGTGCTATGATCAATGCTTCAAAAGAAAATTTCAGAATTGTTTTTACAGAACCAATGAGTATGGGTACACGTGCCCACCAGGCCGCTATGTACGGAGTATAAGAAAGTCCGTGGCAAATGCTGGCGGATAATCCATCTAATTACTGGAAGGATACCGCATACACCCGTTTCATTAGTGGCATACCCGTGACCTGGGACACAACTATTGCCTTACAGGCAAAGGCCGGCGAATATCTTGCCATTGCCAGGAGAAACGGAAACAACTGGTACATTGGTGCAATGACTGACTTTGCCAAAAGAAACCTGAAACTATCGTTTGACTTTCTTAATGATAAAAAATATACCATGACATTTTTATCGGACGGATTGAACGCCGACCGGCATTCCGCCGATTATAGGATCGATAAAAAATCGGTTAGTAACATCGATGGGATATCTATTGAACTGGAAAAGGGTGGAGGGTGGGTTGCAGTTTTGGTACCTGAAAAATGAGGTAGTGACTCCTATTTAAAACTGGTTGTTACGAAATGGAAGCACAAGGGAACTTGAGATAGCACCCTCATACTTACTGGATGCAAAAAGTTATATTTTTGGTTTCTCCAGATACTTCCGGGATGCTTTTAAAATTCATTGCCAAAAACAAATATTTATTCCTTTATGGTGCCTCACTGGAAATACTATTGTTTGTGCTGAAGTGGCTTGAATTGCGGTTTATCATTTTCGACCACGCTTTAGAAATTTATATTGGAGCCATCGCCATTCTTTTTATGCTGTTCGGAATATGGCTTGCCCTTAAACTTAGTAAACCAAAAGTTGAAACTATAATTGTTGAAAAGGAAGTTTACGCCTCTGCTTTTACCGATTTTAAAATTGATGCATACGAACTAACTAAACTTGGGTTGAGCAGGCGAGAACTTGAAGTGCTTCAATTATTGTCCGATGGGTTAAGCAACCAGGAAATTGCAGATCGCTTATTTCTTTCGCTCAGCACTGTGAAAAGCCACTGCGCAAAACTTTTTGAGAAATTGAATGTGAAGCGCACAACACAAGCAGTTGAAAAAGCAAAGCGGTTAAGTTTGATACCCTGAATGATCATCCTTTAGTATGAAACCGCGGGTTCGTCTATAAAATCGTCCTTAAGTATGACCGTTCGGATTAAAGTAGCTATCAACTTTGAGCTCTCATCAAACAACAAAAAAAATGAAAAGGAACGTACTGGTTTTCGGATTGATTGCCGGCTTGATCATTTCCGTATTTATGGTTGTCAGCATCGCGGTCTGCTACAACTCAAACAACTTCGAGGGAAGTATGCTAGTAGGGTATGCGGCTGAGGTAATCGCTTTCTCTATGATATTTGTCGCCATAAAAAACTATCGCGATAAGTATAATAATGGAACCATCAGTTTTGGAAAGGCTTTTAAAATTGGGCTATATGTTTCACTCATTGCTTCCACGATGTATGTAGTTGTATGGATGATAGATTATTATCTTTTCATTCCCGATTTTATGGATAGATATGCTGAGCATATGTTGCAGGAGTCAAAAGCTAAGGGAGCAAGTGAAGTTGAATTGCAAAAAGCGGCAAACGAAGTGGCTATGTAAAAAGGCATGTACAAGAACCCCTTGTTGTAGTGCTATTAACCTATGCTGAAATATTGCCCGTGGGTTTAATTATATCGGTGATCTGCGCCTTGATTTTGAAACGGGAAAGCAAAAATGAAGCAGTAAATCTGTCAGCTTGATGGTGGATGCTATTTAGATCGCTAGCACTGTTTTACAGGTTTTTTTACAGGAACTTGCTGTAATTTTTCTATGTTTTTATTGGATAGCACTCCTGAAATTTGGATTAGGGAAATTGCAGGTAAGGGAAATAAAAATGAAACATTTTTTTAGAAACATGATTGAGACACGCTACAAACGTTCGCTTCTTTCGAGAATGGTAATTTTATGAAATTTAAGCACTAAATCATGTCTATTACCGTTCATTAGTTTTAACTTCATTCCAATAAAAAAACACAGATTGCCTATGCACCAAATGTTACTTTAAGTTCTTTATTTATTCACCGTAAAACAGCGATTGTTATGGACGTAAAAATTCAAACTGTGCATTTTAATGCAGATGAAAAGTTAATTGAGTATGTAAATCGTAAAGTAGATAAGCTTAATACTTTTCATGAACGAATAACAAAAGTAGATGTTTTTTTAAAGTTAGACAACGTAGTTCATACAATAAAAGACAAGATCGCCGAGATCAGGGTTCACATTCCCCGACATGATTTTTTTGTAAAGGCTTCCTCTAAATCGTTTGAGGAATCTTTTGATTGCGCACTGGAGTCAATGGTTAATCAAATGAAGCGGCAAAAAGAAAAGCAGGCTGCCTGAGAAAGCTTTGAATTTTTAAGACCTCCTACGGGGTCTTTTTTTATGCATCTTTGCCAAATGAAGCCAACAAAAAATTTTTCAAATTTTTTCATAGTACTCTTTCTCTGTAGCTGTAATTCTAAAGAAAATGCGAGGGCTAAAATTTTTGAACGAAGGCATGTAAGCAACAACCAGCTTTTAATTAAGTATGAATTTAATGCTGCCGGAAAGCTTTTTGTTGATAGCTCGGTCATCGAAAATCGTGTTCTTGATAGTGACACAATCAATATCTCTTACAGCAGCAAAAACCCAAACAAAAGCGAGGTTATTGTTCCTGAATAATCAGCCATTATTAAGGCTGTTTTTGGACTTTAATTTTCTTCTTTAAAAATGTTTTTCAAAGTTTTGCTATTACAAGTTTTCCCTTACCTTTGCCATCCCTAAAATTACAGGGAGAGAAAGTTGTATTGGCTGAAGTTCTTTACCAGATTGACTTTTAACAGAATGCCGAAGTAGCTCAGTTGGTAGAGCAGCTGATTTGTAATCAGCAGGTCGGGGGTTCGACTCCCTTCTTCGGCTCAAAGTTATTTGAAATAAAATGTTGAAAGAGCATCCCGATGGTTATCGGGAAGGTCGGGGGTTCGACTCCCTTCTTCGGCTCTCACAAAACGAGTAAGAAAATAGTAGAATTCACGCGTTCCATACTTGATACTATTATCTAAATACTCTGTACTAATTTGGGCAGATGGCCGAGTGGTTAAAGGCGACAGACTGTAAATCTGTTCACGCAAGTGTACGTAGGTTCGAACCCTACTCTGCCCACAAAAACAGTTCGACAATTTGATTATTCGACAATTGTTTTGAGTTCTTTGGATACTTGATAATTACTTTATTGGCTAATTGTCAAAATGTTTTGCGGAAGTAGCTCAATTGGTAGAGCGATAGCCTTCCAAGCTATAGGTCGCGAGTTCGAGGCTCGTCTTCCGCTCAATTGGTGAGATGTCAAATGACGGTTGACAGTTAGTTTTAACCAACAACGGTCAATCGTCAACTTTTTTTGACACGCTGTTGTAGCACATGGGTAGAGCATCCCGATAATAATCGGGAAGGTCGTATGAGTTAGATACTCGACAACAGCTTGCACAGAAACAAGCTGTTGTAGCTCAGGGGTAGTGCATCCCGATAATAATCGGGAAGGTCGTATGAGTTAGATACTCGTCAACAGCTCGCACAGAAACAAGCTGTTGTAGCTCAGGGGTAGAGCA
>JANPIA010000125.1:0-1999 GCA_031424735.1 Segetibacter sp. | reverse complement strand
GTTGATGAGAGCATAGTCTTCCACGTTTTAAATCCCTAAAAATCCTGTACCTAAACAGTTACAAAAAATTAAAAGACTTCCTGAATATTTTATGAGCATATTCTCTAATCTCTACTTTATCACCAAGCAGTAATTTTTTATTTTCGGTGATTGAGCGGTAAAGGCATAATGAGTTAAAGTCAGTGTATTTTTTATAGTTGTCGATATAGAAGAAATATTCCTCCTTCGACAATACGTTGAATCTCTTTCCTATTTTCATTGGCTATAAAATCTAAATCAAGTTACTGTCGGCCTCCTGCTGGGACGTACAGCCTGTCAAAGGAAGTTTCCCCACGCGGAGTGAGCAATTAATATTAAAGCAACTCTTTGAAGCCGATTTGCCCAGCTACAATGGATAACAGACTCCATTGGAATAAGCAGCTGTATAAAACTTTTGATATAATTCACATACTTGCAGCTTCAGGTTATCCCTATTAGTAGGATGCATTTGTTCTGAGTTTAAATTACTGAATACAAGTGCTTTCTTATTTCGATCAATTACCCAGCTTACAAGTAAGGATTGACTACCTATAGGCACGGGTATATATAAGCCTAGTGTTAACAGGCCAACACCAGCCCCTTTCAAATTCTGTTTTTTATAATTGGCTTTTGTACGGTAAAAACCTTGCTGATAAGTAATTACCAATTGGTCAATTTGATTCGCCTGCATTAGTGAATCAAGGCCCTTCGATAGGCTACAGGAATCTACGATTTGTTGTTTCCGGATTTTGGTCTTCGCAATTTTCATTTTAGAACTAATCGCAAAAACCTCTTGATATATTTTTCTGTAACTGGCTGTATCCGTTATTATTTCTTTTATTGACGCATGTTGGCTAGCCGTTTCTTTAAACAGGTCGGTAATCCTTTTTTGAGCTTTTTGAGAAGCAGTTGAATCATAAATCATCTTATTGCCTTCCTGAATAACACCTACAATACAAGTAAGTAATCATGCAAAATTAACCTTTACATTACTGATTATATTTTTGGCAATCATCTTCTTAAAATCAATTTGATAAGCTGATCCGTACGATTTAAAAATAGTGAGAATTGCCTTCTTTAACTTTGACCAAGACTTGTAAGCAGCTTTATTTAACCACTTGTATTTGCAAAAACGCCACAGAATCTCAATTGGGTTTAGATGCGGACTATAAGTAGGTAGGTAAAAAAGAAGCAGATCACTTGATTCCCAGTTCTCCAGTTCATCTTTAACAACTCGAGCATGGTGAACTGGGCCATTGTCCAGAATAATCACTCGCGGTCTTTCATAAGGCTTAGCCGCAAAATCAGCTAAGGAAGTTTTGATAAAATCACCGTCAATTGGGGCCTCTCGATGATAGACAGTCAAGTGACCAGCTAAACTCATCAAACCAAATACATTTAATCGTTTGCCCCCTTTACGGGCTAAAATGCGCTGAGTTTGTTTCTTCTTTTGCCACGCATAAGGTAAGTACGGATTCAAATTAAAGCCGACTTCATCAGCAAAGTATAAGTCAATATAGCCTAGAAACCAGAGTGTTAATAACATTTTCCAGCGATCATGTTTATCCGCATAATCTAGTTTGTTTTGCGCCTCGTGGGTGCAACGACGGATACGCCGCCAGGAATAATTATTTTTTTTAAAAAGCGTTTCACTGTGTCACTACTCATTGGCGTATTGAGGGTTTCAATTAACTCAGCCTGAATCATTTTCACATTTTTAGCGTCAGTATTAACCGCTTTTTCTAACGCCTTGACGTGGTCTGAGGAGGTCACGTTTAAAATCGGTATACGGCCCTGTCCTTTTCTACGCTGTAAACCAGCAATACCAAGCTTTTCCCATGCTTTTATCCAATTACCCACCGTATTATGATTGACTGATAGATGGGTTGCTACCTGTTTGATTGTAACGCCAGCCTGATTCAGTAGTAGACCTCTACATTTCTCTCTGAACTCGACTTTCGGATGGTGTTTGGCCCCTTGC
>JANPIA010000124.1:0-10156 GCA_031424735.1 Segetibacter sp. | reverse complement strand
GTACCATCAACAAATTCTGCCTCTCCAATAGTGCGTATCCAGCGTTCATTATTTTTCGCCGTTACTATTTGCAGTTCCTCATCCCAGGGTGTACCTACCTCTATCGCTTCTGTCACTTTTCGTATAATCAAATCTCTGCCGGCTCCTTCTTTATAAAAATTTACACCTGTTTCCAGGTCAGGTATAAAACTATTTTCAGCTTCATGTATTTCCCGCGTTATGTCATTCCAGTAAACCGTCTTTTTTATTAAGTCAACCTCCCAACTTCCCAAACGTGCAAGAGCATTTGATTTGTGAAGCAGAAATTCAAGCTCTTTGCGAATGGTAACATCCCGGTAATTAGCTACAATCGCCTTAACACCATCTAACTTCAGCAGGTTGGTAAAAGTACCTTCCAGCCAAATGTACTTGCCGGTTTCGTGAAGGAACCTTCCCTGAAAAGAAACCGGGATGCCGGGCTTACCCAATACCTCGGCATGTGTGTTTTTAATTGTTTGCAGATCATCGGGGTGGGTAAGGTTGATTGCGCTTTCAACGGGAACGGTGCCGATAATTTTTTGTGAACCGGGGCTACGGTAAATTACATTCGCCGCTTCATCTGTTAACGTTATGCCTTCGGAACTATTTTCTATTAGCGAGCGAAAGCGAATTTCACTTGCGGCTAATTTTTCAGTTCTTTCTATTACCCGTTGTTCCAGTTCTTCATTTAATTTACTTAAAGCATTTTCCGTTTTTTTACGTTCGGTAATATCTCTTGCCAATACAAGTGTTCCTGTAACACTTCCTTCAACATCTTTAAGTTGCGAAGCTGTTACCAGCATATTCAGGGGCTTACCCGATTTGGTATGATAGATAACTTCTCCCTGCCATTGTCCTTTTTCTGTGAATGATTGAAGTATTTGTTCCCGGGAAGCATCCGGATAAATGATTTTTAAAATTTCACGGGTGGTTTTCCCAAACACCTCTTCCCGTTTCCATTCCAATAATTTTTCAGCAGCATCATTCCAACTGGTCGTACAATAATTGTTATCCGAAGCAATGATGGGGTCCTGTATATTATTGGCAATTGTAGCCAGGAAGCTCACCCGTTCCAGCGTTTCCGTTAATTCAGCTTCCCGCTTTGCTTTCTCATCATTTTGAAAAAGCAATTCTTTATTGGCTATGAGCAATTCTGCTGCCCGTTTTGCTTTTTGCTCAGTTTGAATGAAAAGTTCTTTGTTGGCGATAAGTAATTCCGCTGCCCTTTTTTCTTTTTCCTCATTTTGGAAAATAAGTTCTTCGTTGGCAATGATTAATTCTTCGGCACGTTTAGCTTTTTGCTCAGTTTCAAATAAAAGAACCTTGTTGGCGATAAGTAATTCGGCTGCTCTTTTCTCTTTTTCTTCATTTTGAAAAACAAGTTCTGCGTTGGCAATGATTAATTCTTCGGCACGTTTTGCCTTTTGCTCAGTTTCAAATAAAAGTTTTTTGTTGGCGATAAGTAATTCCGCTGCCCTTTTCTCTTTTTCTTCATTTTGAAAAACAAGTTCCTGGTTGGCAATGATTAATTCTGCTGCCCGTTTTTCTCTTTCGCCGCTTTCAAAAACAAGGTCTTTATGGGTAAGCCATAATTCTTCCACCCGTTTTCTTTCGGTAATATCTGCCCTTATGGCAATGTACTGGTATGGCTTCCCTGCTTCATTCAAAAATGGAACAATGGTGGTATCAACCCAATAGATAGTTCCATCTTTTGCTTTATTTTTTATTTCGCCTTTCCATATTTTTCCATTTGCTATGGTGGTCCAAAGGTTTTTAATAAACTCTTTGGAGTGGTGACTTGAATTGATGATGCGGTGATCCTGCCCAATTAATTCTTCACGATTGTATTTTGAAATTTTACAGAAATTATCATTAACATAGTTGATGATGCCTTTCTGGTCGGTAATAGCAACAATGGAAGATTCGTCCAGGGCGTATTTATAGTCGGAGGTTTCCTTCAGGCTCTTTTCTAAATCTTTTTCCACCACATAATTCTTCGAAACATCTTTATGAAAAATGGTTAATCCGTCGCCTGAAGGATATGCCTTTATGGAAACAGAACTGTTTGCAGAAGGATGATAGTTTTCTATTTCAACTACCGTCCTGGTCGTCATTGCCAGGTGGAATTTGTTCCAAATTACAGTGTCTTTCCACGCAGGATGAACGTCCCAAATCAATTTGCCTAAAACCTCCTCCCTGGTTAGTTGGTAGGTTGCCAGCGCTATTTCATTTAAAAAAGTATATCGCCACTCTGTATCTACAGAAACAACCGAATCACTAATTCTATTAAAAACAGTTAACAACTCCTCGTCTTTCCTTTTGCTTTTAGATTGTTGTTTGAAAAGGCTAAAACTTAAAATGGTAAGAAAGATGCCAGATAAAATGATTACAAGCGTGATCCATAATTTTATCTTGTCAATCTCAGCCCCCAACTGTTTTTCCTTGCTATCAATCAAAAAAGAAGTACGTACAAGTCCGACACCAATGAGGGAATCGATGGATTTAAAAGCGGCTACGTGTACACCTGCATTATTACTAATGATTGAGTCGGGCACACTGCTTTTAAGTAGCCACGACAATTCTGCTTTTATTGAACTGTCCAGTAACGCCGCTATCCTAATGTTGATCGAGTCTGTTACCGACGATTTTAAATTTTCTAAACTATTTAATACGGAAAGGCTATCGGTGTAAAACAAGTTTCCGTCCGGTGCACCGGCCCGTATTAATCCTGGTTTTTGAATAGCAGCATTGTTAACCTGTAAGTGTAGCTTTTGAAAATTGCTATACACCTCGTTATGCTTTGTTGATAACCTTGTATAATCGGTAAGTGCCCGGTATCCGGCATTGAAAAGAAACAATACACAAATAATGCAAATGATTGCACCAACTTTTAGCATAAAACCCTTACCAGTTTTGTAAAATGGCAACATATCGCCGGAGTTTCATTGAATTGTAAAATTGTTGTTTTAGCCAATCCCGAATAGACATAATTGGTGAGTATTGAATGGTTGTTTGTTGAACGACCATTCAATATGGAAAGAGTTTTAAGCGAATGTGTAAGAGTGTAATTGTAGCAAAATAAAAGTTTACGACAATTCATCACAGCAAGCGCAAATAACATCTGAATCCATCACCTCTCAGTTATTAATCGAGGCATTATCAAATTTCAAAATCCAATTGATTAAAAACTCCGCGTTAAAAGGTCTTTAAATCAAGTGAAGGTCGAAAACTTTAATCGGGATTTGGTGTAGTAAGGAACATTGCCGGTCCTATATAAACTATTATGGATAGTGCAATTCTCGCCTAAAATTATGGTTTGCCAAACCTTACACCTGACAATATTAGGTAAACTAAGTCCATCTGTTATTCCTTTAGGCAAAATTTAATATTAACCATAAACTGCTACCACCGAAAACCTATTTAAAAATGCAGGAATACTTTTTTGATGATGTGCGCATCAGTTATAATTAATTATTACAATGAAAGGCGCAGCGGAAATATAAACGCCTTTTTGTGGGGAAGTTGGAAAGTGAATAGTTGCGTTTATTGCAATGGCACCTGCAGGTTCATTTATGTTTTGCCGGGCAGAAGTTTTTAAATTAATGAAGGCCTGCAATATTTCATTTTTATAGTGGTTGCGTAACATTGGCTGTGCGTTTTGAACCGAAATATCGTACGTGCACGAACTGTTTATAATATTAATAGAGCCAATATTAGATGTAACCCTTTTACCAGCTTTGAATTCTGAGATTTTGTTATCGGTTATGCACGCTAATCTCACATCGTTCGCAGACAATTCAGCGCCTACAGCCGACACGATAGCAGCCGATATGGTTGCCATAGATTTTGATTGCGCCATTGAAGCACTTGCTGCAAAAATCATGAACAATATGAAAAAAATCAGTTTCAGGCTGGCGGAATTTAACAGCATCAAAATTGTAAAACATTAGGAACTCTTTTTATCGAAAAGTAATGAAACGTTTATAGTAAAATTACTATGCTAACACGCGGGTCATTCCCTACCTTCGGTGGAGGTAGAAAAACGCTTACCATGAAAAAGTTTCTGTTAGTGGATGATCATGCTGTAGTACGGTCGGGTGTTAAATACATGCTCAGCGAAATATATAAACCCTGCACAATTGATGAGGCGGCAAATGAACCCCAGCTACTCCAAAAAATAAAATCAGTTCAATACGACCTTGTCTTTCTCGACATGAACATCCCGGAAACCAATACACTCGACCTTTTAAAATATATGCTCATTAAACAACCTGCGTTAAAGGTGCTCATGTTTTCGATGAACGCTGAAAAACTTCATGCAAAAAGATACCTTGATGCGGGTGCCAAAGGCTTTCTTTCAAAAGAATCATCTATTGACGAAATTAAAAGAGCCATCAACCTGGTGATCAATAATCGGCCGTATTATAGCGAGGCATTAATTGACAGCCTTATCCACGACAAGCAGCAAAATAAAAAGGCAAACCCGTTTGAAAAATTGAGTGAACGTGAATACCAGATTTCGCAGCTTTTACTTGAAGGCAGGTCGCTGTCTGAAATATCTTCACAGCTTAAAATACATACTTCAACTACCGGTACACACAAGGCAAAAATATTTGAGAAGCTGCAGGTGAAAAATCTTGTTGAGTTGATTGACCTTGCAAAAATGAGTTCGTGATTTATTGGGAAGCGTATTATTGCGAAGCAATATCCCGTTATAAAATGATTTATTATAAAGAACAGCGGTTTACCCTAACATACCTTCGAACCGATTCGACTAATCGCAACCATCCATCAACGCCAAAATTATAATGACTGAAAAATATGTTACCGATTTGCAAGGTGATGACCAGAGCCTATCCAACGAGCAGGAAAGGTTAGCAGCCTTGCACAGCTATCATATTGTAAACACCCAGCCCGAACAGGTTTTTAATAACATTGTATCACACATGGCGGAAGATTTTGAGGGAGAGGCATGCATTTGTTTTGTTGATAAAGAGGCGGTATTTACAAAAGCAACCACCTTTAATGAAATAGCAGGCACGCCACGACGTACCAGTTTGTGTACGCTTACCATTCAAGCGAAAAGCCCTATTAAGATTCAGATTGCAGCAAACACAAATCTAGACGCCCATAGCAATCAAATGCCTGTTGGCACCTGGTATGCGGCGGCACCTGTTTTAACACCCAACGGATTTGCTATAGGCACCGTAAGCGTGTACACCAACCCAGGCTTTCTCTTTACAAAAAAGAGTGAACAATTATTAGTGCGCTATGCCAGTAGAGTGATGCATGAATTAACAACCAGGTGCAAACTGATCCATGCAAAAAACAAACTGACTGATGAGAGAAAAAAGCGGAAACGCCTGGTAGAAAAAGCAATTGTGAAAACGCAAAAATACGAACGCTCACAAATTGGGTTGGAGTTACATGATAACATCAGTCAGATACTAACTACCGTTCGCCTTTACAATGAAATGGCATTGAGTGGTATGGGCAATCTAAATGGACTGTTGGAAATGTCGAACAAATACCTGTACAAATGCATTGAGGAAATAAGAAGTCTTTCGCGCTATATGTGTGCACCGGGCATAAAAGGAATTACACTCGCTGACCTGATTAAAGACCTGGTTGATTCTATTAACCGGACAAAAAAAACAGAAGTAAGCTATATCATCACGGGTTTAAACGACAATTTTGCTGAACACGATCACCACCTTGTAGTGTATCGCGTTGTGCAGGAACAATTGAATAATATTATCAAACATGCGGACGCATCGTACGTAACCATCGAGCTTTATAATTCTGAGAATGGATTTCAACTACTGATAACAGACAACGGAAAAGGATTTGACCTCTCCAATAAAGCCGAAGGCATTGGACTAATAAATATGAGGCGACGAATTGAAAAACTAAGCGGAATATTTACCATCAATAGTTCTATTGGAAAAGGTTGCCAGTTACATGTTGATTTTCCCGCAGTTGTTTGATAAATGCCGGCTGATCGTTCACTTGTTTATTAATAGCCTTTCTGCAAGGCTTCCTTTTTTACCCGTAAGATGAATGAAATAAATACCAGGGGAGAGATTGAACCGCTGGTTTATAAGGGTTGTACCCGCAGCAATTGGCAACAACATCATTAACCTTCCCTGCATATCAAGTATCCGCATGTTATTAAATATACCCGCTGGCGTTTTGATCTGAACATTATCTTTTGCCGGATTTGGAAAGACGGACACACCAGCCCGTAATGGATTTATATTCGATACACTGGTTACAACAGTTCCAACCTTATTAACTACCCAGTTGTTGGGGTCAACATCAACACCTGTTGGGGCTTTGCTGTATACCATTTTAAAAGTTTGGTTGTTTTGCGTTTGATTAAGTTTAATGATCGTGTCGCCTTGGGCAGACTTTACGCGGTATTCCATCAACCCTTTAAACAAGGGCGTTATAGCGGGCACCGATGTAGTTTGGGTTACGTTTATTACAAGGGTATCGCTACCCTGCTTTGAATAAATAACACTGTAAGTGGGATAGCCCTCTCCATATACCCAGGCATTGAAAAACTCGGTATAATTTCTTCCACTCATTTGTTCTGCTAAAAGTTTAAAGTCGGCTGTTGTAGCCGTTGAATCTTTAAACCGTTGCTGGTAGGCTTTGCAGGTATTGAAAAAAATACTGTCGTTCTGCATTTCGAACCGGAGATTGTGCAGTACGAATGATCCTTTATTATACGAAAGACGCTGATCAAAAATCCTGTTTTCGTCGTAAGCAGATTGGTTGGGGAGATAGACGCTTCCCCCCGGCTGCGAAAGAATGTTTTCCTCTACTTCAAACAATTGCCTGGTGAGGTTGGTGGTAAAAAATGAGGGGAAATAATCAATCATCAAAATCGAAAGGTACGAAGCAAATCCTTCGTTCAGCCATATATCGTTCCAGGTAGCGCAGGTAACGTTATCGCCAAACCATTGGTGCGCCAGTTCATGCGCTACAAGGTAAGGATCGAAGTTTTGCATAGTGCTCATGGTCTGGTGTTCCATACCCCCGCCAATGCCAGCCTGCAGGTGTCCATACTTCTCTTTAATAAAAGGGTAGGTTCCAAACAACTCACTCATCTTTTCAAGAAAACGCGGCGTTCTGTCAAGCTGATTTTTTACGCTGTTTAAAAAATTGCCGGCACCCGAAACATAATGCTGGATTAAAACAGAGTCGGGTGCGATAGATGCCGGCTTTGCATAATTTCTATAATCAGTATAATTGCCTACCGCAAAACATGGCAGGTAATAAGCTATTGGATAACGGGTGCTCCACTGGTATTGTTTTTTGTTTGGTGGAAGGTCGATCACTGCTTTCAACAGTCCATTGGAACCGGCGAGAAAGTTTGCATCGGTAGTAATCCAAATGTCGGTTGAGTCTATTTTATCGGTTAATAATTGTTTTGACGGATACCATTCCCTCGCCTGGAACGATTCGGAAACATTCGCAGTGTAGATCAATCCCGACCCTGCATCGGCACCAGAAAATATACCTTTTGCCGGTATGCCGTTAAAATAGAATACGGCATCTATTTGTGTGCCTGCGGCGATGTTTGGTGTGAAGGCGATATAAACATGATCGCTGTTTCGGCTAAAGGTGCGTTTAATGTTATTGATATAAACAGAGTCGAGGTTCATGTTGTCTTTAAACTCGATCGCGAAAGTGTCAATAGCTTGTTTAGCGACCATTCTGTATCTGCAACTACCCGTAACAAATTTTGTTTGCGGCTGCGCCGTGATGTCGAGCTTTAAATATTTTACATCGTACTTATTCATCTGGCTGCTTTGGTAATAACCTGCTTTTTCAATACCAGCAATATCAGCCCTTGTGTTAGCTGTAAAAAAATGTTTGGCGGCTGATGCTTGCGCAGACGATATAAATGAATAACAACAAAACAGGATGACAAAACTGTAACGCATGGTGTAGTTTCTATTGCAATTTAATTTGTTTATTCCATCCGGCGGAAGGCACTTAGCCTAACTTTGGTTAATGAAAATACAACTATGGTCTGTTGGTAAAACCCACGATAGTTACGTAGCACAGGGAATAGAAGATTTTACAAAACGTATTTCAAAATATTACCCGGTAGCGTGGAGATTGATTGAGCCCGCAAAACAAACCATCCATACACTGGAAGCAGCGGTTAAGCGGCAGGAAGCTACATCTATATTATACGGTCTTCACAAAGATGACTTTCTTGTTTTGCTGGATGAACGGGGCAAACCCTTTACCTCGCCTGAGTTAGCTGTGTTTATTGAACAACGTGCAAATAACAGCACCCGGCAACTTATATTTTTGATAGGTGGAGCCTTTGGTGTGGATGATACGGTGATGAAAAGAGCACAACATACCTGGTCGCTGTCATCCCTTGTTTTCCCGCACCAATTGGTGCGACTAATACTTGCAGAGCAGGTGTACCGCGCCTGCACCATTATACGTAACGAGAAATATCATCATAGCTAAAACCGTATCTTGCCGCCCTATGATATCTGTTACTTTAGGCATTGTTATACTAACCGCCATCATTTCGTTTACCGCCTTCTCCAACCAAAAGGTTATCAACGATCTCATCTTCGATCCGCCTGCCATTTCGGAGCGCAATCAATGGTACCGGTTTTTAAGTTGTGCACTCATTCATGCTGATATACCGCACCTCGCTTTCAATATGCTATCGCTGTATATGTTTGGCGAATTGGTGGAACAATATTTTAAATTCATTTTCCTGGAAAAGGCTTCCATCCTTTACATAGTAATGTACCTGGTTTGCCAATTTGTTTGTTTGGTGCCTACTTATTTAAAACATAAACACGATCCGCATTATAAAAGTTTGGGTGCTTCAGGTGCTGTTTCAGCGGTGGTATTTGTGGGTATCTTTTTAGATCCAACACAAAAAATCGGGCTTTTCATCATCCCCCCCATTATACCCGGATTTATTTTTGGTCCGTTATATCTCATTATATCGTTTTATATGGCAAAACGTGGCGGCGATAACATCAACCACTCTGCGCATATATGGGGCGCTGTTGCCGGCATTGCATTTTTACTGGTTGCCGGTTACACGCTTAGCAGCGTTGATTTGATTGCTTATTTTGTAAGAGAAGTGACGGGGTATTTTAAGTAATCGTTACCCGATGATGTAGGATTTTTTTGAACCACAGAGGCAGGGCGGCAGGGAGGGCCACAGAGATGAGTTAATTGTATCCAGTGCTAATTTTATCAACCTCAATTCGTCACCCTCATTTGCAAAATGCTTTTGGTTGAAGGTGATATTTTAAATCGATCGTCAATTCGATAACCAACCACCCAAATAATTTTCTTGTCCATTTCTATCACCCAAATTTTTTCCTTTTGTATAAGTGATAGTTTCTGATCGATCAAAAAACGGTTGAGCTTTTTCTTTTTCTTCATGCCCAGTGGATAGAAATAATCGCCCCTTTTCCACCTTCGCAATACCAGCGGAAATTTTATTTGTGAAGAATCGAAGCAGGCTATGTTGCCTGCTGTCGGTATCTTAAAACTATCGGCATCTATTTCATTTTGAAGGGAAAGATGACAATCACTGTAAACGATCTTCGTATCGCTATTCTCAATAACGATATGCGAGTTATTGCCTGAAGTTAGGAGTGAGATGATCAGCCATTTCCTGTTCTTTAAAATTCTGTGTGTTGGCGAAAGGATAAAGCTTCCGGTGTCCGCATCCATCAACTTTACAACTTCATCAACCTGCCCGGCGGTGAATCCTTTTTCTTTTATAACCTCCCAAATAATGGTGCGTAAGGGAATTGATTTTTGCAATTTCAGTACAGGTATGTGTTCTTCTACCCCCTTCAACTCTACCAGCTTTTTTTTACGAAGTGCAATTGCCTCATCGTATAATTGTTGTGCTCCAGAAAACCGGTGAATGTTATTCAACATGTTTTCTTCTATTGCCGGAAACACATTAGCAATTGCCGGAGCATTTCGTTCCTAAAATAATTACGGGTGTAATAACTGTTAGCGTTGGAAGAATCCTCATCATACTGAAGGTTGTTTGCTTTTGCATAATCTTCTATTTCCTGCTTTCTTATCTCCAGCATGGGACGGTAAATTCCGTTAAAATGAA
>JANPIA010000123.1:0-10524 GCA_031424735.1 Segetibacter sp. | reverse complement strand
TAGCTGGTAATCTTTCCACGATTGCATATAAAAGATTTTAGTAGGGATAAATTAAAAAAAGCAGGTTGCGAATATAGGTAGAAAAGTGAATGTTGGATGCCAGCCGCTGAGCCATAAAAAGCAACGATATTGCAGTTGATTTTTAATTGGCGGACTTATTGTTTATCAGCCAGGCGTTAATTTTTTATAGTATTTTGGGCTGCAGGCAAGAAGTCAGCAATAAATTTCGTTTTTAATCTAAATTCTAAAAAAATCCCTCATGAAATCTTTTCTTTCCGGCATTTGCATGGTTGCGTTTAGCAGTGCATTCATTTTTGGCAATTGCAATAAATCAAACACTACACCCTCCAGCGAAAACTATAGTCCATCAACCACAGGCAGTACCTGGACTTACCTTAACACCCCTGGCGGGGCATCAACCTTAACTATTACAACAAAAGATACTGTTGCGGCCGGAAAAACTTACAAGGTATTATCCAATTCAAGCGGCACTAATAATTACCGTGCTAAAATTGGCGGCGATTATTACAGGTTTGGCGTTGTGCCAACCATTGGCGCTGGCGGAGTTGAAGAACTTTATTTAAAGGACGGCCAGAGTGTTAACAGTTCATGGTCGGCAACACAAACATTTTCTATACAGGGTTACCCAGGCCCAGC
This sequence comes from Segetibacter sp., assembly GCA_031424735.1. Taxonomy (GTDB): domain Bacteria; phylum Bacteroidota; class Bacteroidia; order Chitinophagales; family Chitinophagaceae; genus Segetibacter. Next base: position 9,867 of record JANPIA010000123.1, on the reverse strand, counting down.
AACCGCAACATTTACTTATATACTTAAGGAGAAAGGAATCGCCAAAACGGTTGCAACAAAAGCTTATACAAATGTTACTCACGTTCGCCTGGATATTACGGTGGCATTGTTGGGAAATATAGGCGGTGGCGACTTTTATTATGCAAATGGTATTGGCTTAATCGATGGGTTACTAACCATTAATGTTCCCGGGCAGCCTATTGTTACACAAGCGCAGGTGTTAACTAGCTATGATATCAAATAATGAACAATTAATTTTCTATTAAGCTTGGCTTTTTTTTAGCCTTGTATCAACTTTCAAACATTACTTTCGTTGCAGAGATCGCCACGATTGCCATCTATCAGCCTTTGTATTTTTCTTCCGTTTTTAAGGAAGGGATTTGCAAAGGCTGAGCCAATTCAGGCAGGTTCTGTTTTAAGCCGGTGCTTTTTGTTTGATAACAGATTTTCCAGGTTCCATTCTATTTTATGCTCAAATGGATGCTGACGCACCGGGCAATCCAACTTATTACACAAGGGGCAGCTAAATGGTCTGCATCCGTCGGTATGAACAAAAAATTCTATTGTATCGTTGAACTCCGTTTCTACAAGGTTTATCAGTTGGTCAATTTCAAGGTGCGCATCATCTACGGTTAAATACCATGGAACTGTAAGGTGACAATCAATATGCAACTGGCTACCAAACTTTATTACGCGCAGGTTGTGCAGGTCAATCCAGTTCACTTTCCGGTTATCGTTCAAAATATCTACCATTTTTTTGAGCAGCTTCATATCCTGCTGATCCATGATGCCTGCCAACGACTGGCGTAAAATTTTATAACCATTGTACATAATGAACATGCTCATAAAAATGGCAATGGCTTTATCAAGCCAGTAAACCTTTGCAAAGTACATAATGGCTAAACCGGCAATAACTGCAATGGTTGAGTAGGTATCGGTTTGTAAATGCCTGCCCGATGCCTGTAATGCCAGCGATTTGTTTCTATGTGCTACGCGAAGACAGATGGCTCCTGCAAAAAAGTTCATCGCCGCGGTAATAGCAACTAACAGTAGTCCGCTATCTAAACGGGTAACTATACTCGGGTTAATAAAATTTCGAACCGTTTCAAATATAATTAGCATGCCCGCCGCTACTATTAATCCTCCTTCTACAGCTGCTGAAACAAACTCGGCTTTTCCATGTCCGTAAGGGTGATCTTCATCGCGTGGTTTTGCGGCAATATGCAAACTGTATAAGCCAATAAACCCAGCTATAACGTTCACAATGCTTTCCAATGCATCGGATAAAATGGCAAGTGAATGGGTTAAAAAGTAGGCAATGATTTTAGCAAGAAAAAGCAATACAGAAAGGGCGGTGATCCACTTTTGCACCTTTAAATTGTAAAGGGCCGTTTGCAGGTGCGATGAATTGATCAATTTGTGGGCGGGTAATTAAATATGATAAGATGCGGGAATGAGAAAATGCATTTTGCTACTTATACCACCTGTTGAAACGGAATTAAGTTTTTGTTTGATATTCTTGCAAAAAAAGCACTGCAAAAGTAGCAATGCTTTATAACTTTTATATGGAACTGGCGACTTCTGATAATTACAGCATGAATGCCATTGAATTTTTGAACCTAAGCAACGAGTTTATCAAAACGCTGCTGTACAAATGTCCAGTTAACCACCTTCCACCAGTTGGTTATATAATCTGGTCGTTTGTTCTGGTACTTTAAATAATAAGCATGCTCCCAAACATCTAAACCCAAAAGTGGTACGCCCTTAAGTTCACTAACATCCATTAACGGGTTATCCTGGTTTGGCGTGGAGCCAATTTTAAGTTTTTTATCGTTGGTGATAACAAGCCATGCCCATCCACTACCAAAACGGTTTTTTCCCGCATCGGAAAATTGTGTTTTGAAATTTTCCATTGAGCCAAAATCCCTGTTGATAGCCTCCATTAACCTTCCTTCGGGCCCGGAGGCTTTTGGTGACATGCATTGCCAGAACAACTCGTGGTTGTAATGACCGCCGGCATTGTTGCGCATTTTCGCAGAATATTTTGATATGCGGCTAAGAAGGTTTTCCAAACTTACCTCTGACGCACTTACACTTTCGGCGGTGCTTGCATCCGCTAAATTCTTAGCGTAGGTGGCAGCATGTTTGGTATAATGGATTTCCATTGTTGCGGCATCAATAGAAGGTTCCAATGCTTTATAACCATAGGGTAAAGGCTGCTGTTGATACGAAGTAGTGAATGGGCTTGACATCGTTTTATGCGAAGCGTTGCACGATTCTAAAAATGAAGACAACAACGTTGCAGAAAGCCCAACCGAAAAACCAGCCTTGCCGCTATCCAGTATAAAATCGCGGCGCGAAACATTTTTATTTTTCATAATTATTGATTTGCGTATTACCCTTTCTAAAATTACCAAAAAAGCTGCGAAGCCTTTTGAAAGAACGATAGTAAAACTCCTGATTAAACAACTGAGAATCCTTCATTGCTTTATAGGTAAGAAAAAAACCAATGGGTATCAATATTCCGGTTGATAGCCACATGCCGCCAAAAGGTGTCATTACATTCTCTTTCACAAACTTTTCGCCAAACGTGTTGAAGAGGTGAAAAATTACAAAAAACACGACTGCAAAAACCAACGGAGTTCCCAAACCACCTTTGCGGATAATAGAACCGAGTGGCGCCCCTATTAAAAACAACACAATGCAGGCTACAGATAAAGTGAACTTTCGATGCCACTCAATTAAGTAATACCGGAAATCTTTTTGCTTTGTTTTATAATCTTCTGCCAACATATCGATATTACTTTTTACTGCTATCACCTGCGCTATGGCTCGTTCCATAATGTTGGCTTTGGCGGAGTCGGGCAGGAGTGCATCAAGCGATTTTACTTTTTTTAAAGCGCCTGTGTTTACATTTATCCACCCCGTATCCTGGAAGCGGGCAAACGATAAAAACGGCGTTAGTTCTGCCTGCGATCTCTTTCTGTAATAATTGTTGAAATTATCCAATGAGTCGATGGCTTTGTTTAATTGACGAACGCTAAGCATTTTGTAATTATCCTTAAAAACACTGTCGGAAGTTTTATTCATTTTAAAACTGCTGAGGTCCAGTATTTTTTTATACTCTTTAAAACCAAGGCGGATAAACTCAGTGTTGGTTGTCAACCGGTTGCCTTTTTCCTGGTAACGCCATCCGTTCTTTAAATTAAACTCCAAAAATTTTTTATCGGCGGTAACACGCATGGTGCCACTTTCGGCCAGCAAACTATAATCCTGTAGTCCATAGTTTTTTTCATAAATGATCACATTACGAATGGTGCTGCCGTCGGGGTCTTTCTTGCCAATCTTAATTACATAACCTTCTATCTTATCATAAAAAACTCCTTCTTTAATATCAAAGGCTGGTTTCGATACAATGATGTCGTACTTCAATGTATTAAGCTTTAGGTTGGCTACCGGTATTATATTATTGGCGAACAGGAAAGCCACACCAGCTATCAGGATGGCAACTATAAGTAAGGGTTGCATAAATCGAAGCAACGGAATGCCTGCAGATTTTATAGCTACCAATTCAAAGCTTTCTCCCAGGTTTCCAAACGTCATGATAGCGGAGAGCAATAGCGAAAGCGGCAGTGCAAGAGGCACTGCTGTTGCGGCAACATAACCGGTTAACTTTGCTATGGTAAAAAAATCAAGTCCTTTACCTACCAGGTCATCTATATAAAGCCAGAAAAATTGCATTACCAGTACAAACAACGAAATAAGAAACGTGGCTAAAAAAGGTCCGATAAAAGATCGAATGATGAGCGAGTCGAGTTTTTTAATCACTTTGCAGAAGGTTTACAGCAGGCGCTAACATCAAACAAAAGTAATGCTTTCAATATACGAATTAGAGGTGGTTACAAACCCGGAAGTTATTTTAACAAAGAACCGCATTGTTCAAAAAGTAAGCGAAATGTTTGGAGATTTAAACGAAGATTATAAGCGGCTATCTCAACCTATACTTCCGCCGGAAATAGGTAACGTAAATGGCAAAATATCAAAAGGTGAAAATTACTTAGGACTGCCCTATGTAATGCTCGACTACCCGCGAATTTTTTCGAAGCACGGTATTTTTGCTATAAGAACTTTTTTCTGGTGGGGTAATTTTTTCAGTATCACATTGCAGCTATCCGGCGAGTATAAAAACGATTACGTGGAAGCATTATGTAAAGCAAACGCAAATGGCAGGCTCGATGGCTGGTATTTATGTGTTCATCAAAATGAATGGCACCACCATTTTAACCATGATAATTATAAACAAATTTACGGGGTTGCTGAAGATGGATTTTTTAATAAACCATTTATCAAAATCGCAAAAAAAATCCCACTAAAGCAGTGGGATGAATCAACAATATTTTTGAAGGCAAACTTTTCTCAGCTAATTGATATACTACAATACTAACTTCCAATTCTGTGAAACAAGTCCTTTACCTGGTATTCCCATAACTGGCTTTGGTCTGCTATTTCTTTTTTCTCCGCAAAATCCTTCACCACTAAAATGGTTTGGTTGGTAACTTCCGACTTTTGAATTTCAAATTCAAAATATTCTTCCTTAGGTGAATGAAGCCAGCGAAACTTTACATATTTATCTTCCTGCTTTTCTACTAACTGGGCTTTTTCTTCCACGCCATTCCAGCTAAAGCTAAATACATGCTCTTTATTTTCATCAACTTTGTCGGCAAACCATTCTCCAAGCCCGGCAGGTGTCGCTAAAAATTCAAACAAAATACTCGGCGAACATCTTACCGGGTATTCCAGTGTGTACAACTGTTTTTTACTCATACTAAATCGTTTTCTTCAATTACGAAGTGTGCAATAATATAAAAATATTAATAGCACAGAAATATTTTTTTCAATTGGATGATGGCGAATGTAACAATAAACCTTACATTAACACCAACCGTCAATATAATTTGACAAGCATCTCCATTTGAATGATAACATAGATTTCATGTGCCGGAAATTTATTGTAAAACGAAAACCAATAGTTTCGAATTCATATTAAATTTTTTGGGTTGCGTTGAATGAATTTGTTAAATTGCTAATAGAAATCTGATAACCGCTTAAAGCCACACACAATTTGATATAATTTATACACCCACCCATCACCATCCCAAAAACCGGCACTTATGAGTATGCGACAACTCAAAATCACGAAGTCAATCACTAATCGTGAATCTCAAAGCCTGGAAAAATATTTGCAAGAGATTGGAAAAGTAGACCTGATAACACCAGAAGAAGAAGTATTGTTGGCCGTACGTATTAAACTCGGCGATCAAATAGCATTGGACAGATTAACTAAAGCAAACTTGCGCTTTGTAGTTTCCGTAGCAAAACAGTATCAAAACCAGGGGCTAACCTTACCCGACCTTATTAATGAGGGTAACCTTGGACTTATTAAAGCAGCACAACGTTTTGATGAAACACGTGGCTTTAAATTTATTTCGTATGCCGTTTGGTGGATACGACAGAGCATATTACAAGCGCTGGCAGAACAAAGCCGCATTGTTCGGTTACCCTTGAATAAAGTGGGACTGACAAACCGTATTGGAAAAGCCTACCAGCAACTGGAGCAGGAGTATGAAAGAGAGCCAACGGCTGAAGAATTAGCTGACCTGCTGGAAATTCCGATAGAGGAAGTGGCGGCTTCCCTGCATATGTCTACCCGCCATGTAAGCATGGATAGTCCGTTAGCCGATGGAGAGGAAAATACACTCATTGATATTCTCACCAATCCAAATGCGGAAAAAACAGATGCCAAGCTCGAGTATTTTGAGTCGCTCACGCAGGAAATTGAAAGATCGCTTCGAACATTAACTGAACGCCAAAAGGAGGTGTTGTGCTATTTCTTTGGCATCGGGGTGGATCATCCGCTTAGCCTGGAAGATATTGGTGCACGTTTTAACCTTACACGCGAAAGAGTTCGGCAGATAAAAGATAAGGCTATTACTAAACTGCGAAATACGTCGCGGTGTAAGCAGCTAAAAGTTTACCTGGGGTAAATGCCCTGAATTTTTTAACTCTTACAGCAACTATATTTGCACCTCAAGTGAACTTTGGTTCACTTTTTTTATTACCTGAAAATTAAATTTTCAACCATGTTTGAGTCACTGAGTGAACGGTTAGAATCTGCTTTTAAAAATTTAAAAGGTGAGGCCAAAATATCGGAGCTGAACGTTGCGGCAACCATTAAAGAAATCAGACGCGCATTGGTAGATGCCGACGTGAATTATAAAATTGCCAAGGAGTTTACCGATAAGGTTAAGGAGATTGCTTTGGGCACCAAAGTTATTAACGCTGTAAGTCCTGGTCAGTTAATGACCAAAATAGTAAAGGATGAACTGGCTGAGCTAATGGGCGGCTCGGAAAGCGAATTTAATATTACAGGAAACCCGGCGGTTATATTAATAGCAGGTTTACAGGGTAGTGGTAAAACAACCTTTAGCGGTAAGCTTGCAAATTACCTGAAAACGCAAAAAGGTAAAAGCCCTTTGCTGGTTGCCTGCGATATTTACCGGCCTGCAGCAATCGATCAACTGGAAGTACTGGGTGGTCAAATTGGGGTAGATGTTTACAGCGAAAGGGAAAACAAAAACGCGGTATCCATTGCGCAAAATGCGATTAAAGAAGCGAAGGCAAAAAATAAAAATGTTGTTATCATAGATACCGCCGGTCGCCTGGCAATTGATGAGGTAATGATGAAGGAAGTTGCCGATGTGAAGGCGGCCGTAAAGCCACAGGAAATTCTTTTTGTGGTGGATAGTATGACCGGGCAGGATGCCGTAAATACAGCGAAAGCTTTTAATGAGCGACTGGATTTTACCGGCGTGGTACTAACAAAGCTTGATGGTGATACCCGCGGCGGTGCGGCGCTTTCTATAAAATACACTGTGGAAAAGCCCATCAAATTTGTAAGCAGTGGCGAAAAACTCGATACGCTCGATGTGTTTTATCCGGATAGGATGGCGCAGCGTATTTTAGGTATGGGCGATATTACATCGCTGGTTGAAAAAGCACAGGCGCAGTACGATGAAGTGGAGGCTAAACGAATTGAAAAGAAGATCCGCAAAAATCAATTTGACTTCCAGGACTTTTTAGACCAATTGCAGCAAATAAAAAAAATGGGTAACCTGAAGGACCTGATGGGCATGATACCCGGCGTAGGAAAGGCTATTAAAGATGTGGATATAAGTGATGATGCGTTTAAGGGAATTGAAGCGATCATTAAGAGTATGACCCCTTATGAGAGAAGTAACCCTGATGAAATAAACCCGGCGCGTAAACAACGCATAGCCAAAGGTTCGGGAAAAAGCATGGAAGATGTAAACGCGTTTATGAAGCAATTCGACCAGATGCGGCAGATGATGAAGATGATGAATAAGATGCCAATGGGTATGGGTAAAATGCCAGGTATGCCCGGTATGAGGAGATAAGCATTAATTCAATTTTAATTAGTTGCAGCTTGTTTTTAACACGGAGATTGGAAGTGCCTGGCTTACTTTCGAAAAAAATTCTTGCATATGAAAAAATTATTGATAGCCATTGTTTCCGTTATGATTTTTATTGCCACTGCAACCGCTCAATCTGGTAACGTTTCCAAGGCGGACAAAGCAGCCGAAAAAGAAGCCAAAGCCAAACTGAAGCAAAAACAAACTGAGAATATGGAAAAGGCTTTGAAGGAAGCTGGTGTAAGCGATGATCTTGCTGAAAAGTTTAAAGCTGCCACTGTGGAATTTGGTGCAAAAAGCAATGAGGTACGAAAAAATACTTCGTTAACTGAGGCGGAAAAAGAAGTGCAACTTAAAGCGATCAGTACCGAAAAAAATGCCAAGCTTACCGAGATCATCGGCACCGATAGATACAAGGCATATAATAAAATAAAGAAAGCCCAAAAAGAAGGAGACAATGCAGCCAAAGAAGTAAACCAATAACCAATAAAACAAAACAGATTGGCCCTGGCAGAAACTGCCAGGGCTTTGTTTTTACAATAGCCCGTGCCTTAACTAAGGTATTTTGATCTCATAACTATTTCCTGCTTTAACTGCAAGCGCTCTCGACCGCAGCCATGGATTTAATAGCTTCAGCATTTTATAATTGGTTCCATTGCTGATTGCCCAGGCGGCCAGGTCGGGTATAGAATTGGAAACAGTTACGCTCCTTGTGTTCACTGGTAGATACCGGTTCTGTTCAGTCACCATAAATCCCAGTTCTTCTGCATTGCTCATCAGGTGCTTAAAGCTCAAAATTCTGAAGATGTATTTGTTTGTTTCGTCAGGCAAAAGCAGGTCGTAATAATATTTGGTTTTTTGGTTGGTTGCGTGTGCATTATAGCCACCCATACCGCAATTATACGATGCCGCTGCCGCCGTCCAGGTTCCAAATTTGTCGTAAGCAGTTTTTAAATATTTGCAGGCAGCATCGGTTGATTTGATAACGTTGTAGCGGTCGTCAACATCGTTGTTTATTTCGAGGTTAAAACCCGGTGCGGTTGTTTTCATAAACTGCCAAAAACCGGTTGCGCCAACCCTGCTTACCAGGTGTTGAAGATTACTTTCGGCAACACATAAATATTTAAAATCGTCGGGTAATCCGTTTGCTTTAAGGCGCTCCTCAATAAGCGGAAAATACCGCTTTGAAAGTTTAAGCAGGTAGCTGATATGCCCGGGGCTGTTGTAATTGTAGATGAGTTCCCTGTCAAAAGCCTCGTAAACATCCCACCGGTCTACAGGAACTTTTTCTCCGGCAAATTCAATAGTAGCAGGCACTTGTGGCAAGTATAGTTTTGGCGCTGGCATGTCGGCCCGTTCGATCTTTTTATCACCTTTAAATGCGCATTGAGATATCAAAAAAATGCCGAACAATGCCCCGGCGGCGAAGAGAATGAATGATTGCAACCTGGGAGAAAGAAAAATTTTCATGCTGCTGATTTTGGTATTTTTTTATTTAACACGCACAAAAACGATGCCCGCAGGTTTTACAGTACAAGTGTGCGACGCAAGGATGCCGGGTTATGAGCCGGAGATGGAAACATAATATTTCCTTCACATTTTACTTTGGAACTTTATACCTTATCCGTTACCTTCGCTTTCCGAAAAACCTATTTGTTAACCGCATTTAAATTTCTATTTAAGATGCCAGTAAAAATGAGACTGCAAAGACACGGCAGTAAAAAACGCCCATTCTACTTTATAGTAGTGGCCGATGCGAGAGCACCAAGAGACGGTAAGTTTATCCAGAAAATTGGAACTTACAACCCATTAACTGTTCCGGCTTCCGTACAGTTAGATCGCCAAAAGGCATTGGAGTGGTTGCACAAAGGTGCGCAGCCAACCGATACCGTGAGGAGAATCCTTTCTTTTAAAGGCGTACTTTTCTTAAAACATTTGTTGCGTGGTGTAAGCCTCGGCTTGTTTGATGAAGCTACTGCTATGGAAAAGTTCCAGGTATGGCATAACGAGCACGAAGCACAAATTCGTAAGCGCAGCGAAGATAACCGGCGTAATCAGCGGGTTAGAAGAACTCCGCCGATGATCCGCCGTGTTGAAAAAACAAACGATGCCCCGGTACCCGAAGCACCTGCTGCTGAAGGGAGTACGGAAGCTTAGTTCTACAACAAAATAATAGTAGTCCCCAATGTTTGTTGGGGACTATTTTAGTTTTTGGTACCAGCGCCGTTTCGTTGTAGCATCATCGTTGCGTCCTTTGGATGAAATTAGATCTTTTACATACTATACTACTACTATTATTAGATGGGGGTGCAGGGGGTGTGAAAAACATAAAAAATGTGGATAATTGTAAAAGAAAGCGGAGTGACCTTACGTTGCG
>JANPIA010000122.1:0-4404 GCA_031424735.1 Segetibacter sp. | reverse complement strand
ACTGTTGGGCAATGGACGAAAAAGTCTCTCCAGGCAAAACTCTGTAGGTTAAAGCAAACGTGTTTTTAGGACGCTGTGCAACACTATTTATGCAAAACATGCACAAAATAACGGCTACCGTAAACCTGACTAACCAACGTGTAATTTCCTTCTGAAGGCAGTGAAATCTACTGGTCACAAACACATGTATTTATTTTAAAAATATACTTTATAAGTAAGACGACATACACCGTATTAAGGTGGCGTAAAACACCTGAATAAATATATTTTATTCAATAGCAAGATAATTTTAAAAAGAATAAATGGAAGAAATTATTGAAAAAAATGGCAGATGAACTTTTGCCCGACTGCTGCTGGCATTTAGAAAAAAATTATGGGAAACTTTGCGGAGAGGACTGGTACAATGTTTAATACACATACTTAATCATGGATGCTCCACACGATTAGCTGTTTTTAACCAGTTTCAAAAGTCGTTTTACCCTAACGGATAATTCTACGGGGTTGAATGGCTTGGTAAGAAAATCATCGGCACCTAATTCAAAAGCCTCCAGTACGGTTGCTTCTTCTCCTAGTCCGGATAATACAATGATGGGTGTGCGGTACGAAGGGTTCGATTTTACAATTCCAATCAATTCTAACCCGGAAGTATAGGGCATCAAAATATCTGTAATAATTAAATCAGGCTTTTTAGATTCAATAAGTTTGAGCGCTTCCCTGCCATCAGTTGCTGCAAAAACCTCGTACCCGTCGTTTTTCAACTTCAATTGAATTGCCATTAGCATTACAGGCTCATCCTCAACAACTAAAATTCTCATTTGGCTAAATATTGATAACAAAAATATTTTAGGAAACTAAAAATAGCACATAAAATCAGGTTGTCAATACCTTTGAAGTCTGCAGGCGAAATTTCTGTTCAAGCATTTTTTCGGCTTTGTCAAATTTAGTTTTAACAAGCGGCATTAGGGTAGTAAGCAAATTCAGATTAGTTTGGGTTTTACCAATTTGTTCAATCTTCTCCACCCATTTAAACATATCGTTTATCTTAATTACCGATAGCGAAGACTTGGCATAATGGGCAGATCGGTGCAATGCTTCCCAATCCTCATCAATAATATTGTTCTCCATTTTTTTAATGGTGAGAGGCATATTTTCCAGGAAGGTAGAGATCATTGTATGAATATAACTTTCATCGTCGCCGGCAATTTGGTACAGCATGCTAATATCTACCAGCACTTCCTCGTTGCCCAAAATATTTTCATTGGTTGATGAAACCTTTGGGTTACTAAAAACCTTATTGATGGCTGCATATAAACTATCAATGGTAAATGGTTTTGAAACATAGCCGTCCATACCAAACTCAAAACACTTTTCATCTTCACCCTTTAAAGCAAGTGCCGTCATAGCAATAATCGGAATGTTGCTTTTTAGCTGCTTACGTATGTATTGCGAAGTTTCATAACCGTCCATTTGAGGCATCTGAATATCCATTAGTATGCAATCGTATTTGTTTGCCTGTAGCTTTTCTATCGCCTCTACACCATCAATTGCTATATCTACCTTAGCCCCCAATTTAGTAAGTGTATGCTTCACCACCAGTTGGTTGATAGTATTATCCTCCGCAACCAATACACTCTTGTTTTCCAGTAATAATTCGTACATCTATATATATTTTGATATTTTTTGGACAAGCAAGTACCACAGGGAGCAGAGAAAGTTCAGCTATAACGAATTAAAGACCGGTTCATTTCCCAACGTATCAATTATTTTTAAGTGCATCTTGTTCAATGGCTAATGAGCTGTTTTTATTACTAATAAAACTATCGAAAAAAAATTTAGCCTGTTTTCACCCGTTTTTTCTTTTGACTTTATTTTAACCTATCACTGGCATCAAATTCTTTTATTTTTACCGCTATTTGAAATCGCAAGTCTAATATTGCACCCACATTCGGGCACAAACAAACTAATACGTAAACTTTTTATGAAGAAATTTTTAATGACGGCTTTTATTATGGCCTTTGGATACATAAGCCAGTCACAAATTATCGATACTACAAAAACCATCCTCTCCTCGCCTGAACCCAATAAAACGACTTTAAGTAAAAACTGGAAAAACATTGATCTTTCCAACCGGTCTAACGATCATTTAGTGATACAATACGGTATTGATAACTGGAGTGCACAGCCTGATAGTGTAAAACCCAGTGGTTTTTCCAGGCATTTCAATATGTACGTAATGTTGGATAAGCCTTTCAAAACCAACCCTCATTTTAGCGTAGGCATTGGTGTGGGCGTGGGAAGCAGTAATATGTTTTTTGAAAGAAAAAGCATCGACGTGAAATCGACAGGAACACGACTTCCTTTTAAATCACTTGATTCTGCCGATCATTTTAAAAAGTACAAGCTTACCACCGCCTACCTTGAGGCGCCTGTAGAATTAAGGTTCTCCTCAAGCCCGGAGGAGAATAACAAAAGCTTTAAAGCGGCAGTTGGGATTAAAATAGGAACACTGTTAAGCGCTCATACAAAGGGTAAAACCCTCGAAAGCAAAAGTGGAGCAACCATTAATAACTACACAGCAAAAGAAAGTAGCAAAAAATTCTTCAACAGTACCCGCATTGCTGCAACAGCACGTGTAGGGTATGGCATTGTTTCTATATATGGAGCTTACCAAATTAGCACGCTTTTAAAAGATGGAGCCGGTACAGATATCCGACCTTATTCAATTGGTATTTGTATTAGTGGTTTATAAAAAATAATTGTTGTCAGCCACCGGTGAGTAACCGGTGGCTGTTTGTTTTTATGTAATGTACCTTTATAAAAATCTGAGTTTTGATAGATAAAAAGAATAAGATTGAACAGGAGGAAAGAGCAGTGCTAATTGGTTTGGTTCATAAAGAGCAAACAGAGCCGCAGGTGCAAGAATATTTAAATGAGCTTTCGTTTCTGGCGGAAACCGCCGGAGCAATTACGGTAAAACGCTTTTTTCAAAAACTTGCCCATCCCGATAGTAAAACCTTTGTTGGTAAAGGAAAGCTGGAGGAAATCAAAACATACATCGATGCAAAAAATATTTCACTCGCTATTTTCGATGATGAGTTAACAGGGTCGCAAATAAGCAATATTGAAAAAGCCCTCGGCATAAAAACCATTGACCGGAGCGATTTGATACTGGACATTTTTGCCAGTAGGGCACGAACGGCGCAGGCAAAGGTTCAGGTTGAACTGGCACAATACCAATATTTGTTACCTCGCCTGAAAGGTATGTGGAGCCATCTTGAAAGGCAGGGAGGGGGCATTGGATCCAGGGGGCCTGGAGAGACAGAAATTGAAACAGACAGGCGGATTGTGAAGGATAAAATTAGCCTGCTGCGCAAACGCCTTGGCGAAATTGATAAGCAGGCATTTACCCAACGAAAGGACCGCGGTGAATTTATACGGGTAGCTTTTGTTGGTTATACAAACGTGGGCAAAAGTACCCTCATGAACATTATTAGTAAAAGCGATGTGTTTGCAGAAAATAAATTGTTCGCAACGCTTGATACTACTACCCGTAAAGTTGTTTTTGAAAACACTCCTTTCCTGCTAAGCGATACGGTGGGATTTATTCGCAAGTTGCCGCACCATTTGGTAGAAAGTTTTAAAAGTACCTGGGATGAAGTAAGGGAAGCAGACATATTGTTGCATGTGGTAGACGTGTCGCACCCGCAACACGAAGATCAGGTAAATGTGGTGAATAAAACCTTGCACGACCTGAAAGCCTCCGACAAGCCAACACTCACCATTTTTAACAAAATGGATCTGTACGAAAAAAACACGTTCGACGAATGGCTGGAGGACGATGTTCGCAAAGAAATTCTGCAAAACCTGAAACAGAAATGGGAAAATATTACGCAGGGCAATTGTGTTTTTGTTTCGGCTACCGAACGCATCAATATTGATGAACTTCGCAAATCCATACTGCAAAAAGTGAAGGCTATGTACCAGGTTAGGTATCCCTATAGAACGGAGTATGTGTATTAAGCAAAAAACATGCAAGAGAAAATCAATTGGTATCAAATAGCCCGTGATAAAAATGAACTCAACTGGCGCAATAACCTTATTTGGGTGGAAGTTGGTGGAAGAAAAATTACCCTGGCAAAGGTAGATGAACAGGTTTTTGCCTGTGCAGCTAAATGCCCCCATGCAGGCGGCATGTTAAGCGAGGGAACGATTAATATTAAAGGTGAAATTGTTTGCCCCTTGCATAAATACACCTTTAACGTGGGCAATGGCAGAAATGTAAGTGGGGAGGGTTATAAACTGAAAACGTACAGGATAGAAGAACGGAATGATGGATTGTATGTTGCATTTGCCGAGGACAATCTGAGCGATTTGATTGAGGCGCGTTGAGGAATATGAACTGCT
>JANPIA010000121.1:0-15111 GCA_031424735.1 Segetibacter sp. | reverse complement strand
TCGGTCAAAAAATATTTTATTCGCCGCGGTTTGTAAAAATTGTACTGGCTGTTGTTATTGCTTTTTGGATATGCCGCAATATTCCTGTTCTCCCTTTTAAACTGCTTGCACCACACCAGGTGTAGGATTAATTCTAATTTGTTTTTGGTTTGAGCTTGAAAGGGGAAAGGCGAAACATGAATCAAAGCAGTTTAGATAATCTTCGACTTTTATTGGTATTTGACTTTCGCGTTAAACAGAACTCTTATTGATAATTGACATTTAACGTTTGACATAAAAAAGAATTGTTGGTGACATTGAACTTTCACCTTTGATACGTTATCAATTGCAGAACAAACCTTACATCTGGCTGGTCAAATAATTATAATCAGCTAAAACTGCCTGCAGAAAAAATATAGCTTCACTATGCTGACTTCTAATTTTCAATACCTGTTCAATTTTTTGCTGTGCCTGTACGGCTAACAACGTATTACCGCTTCTGCTCACCGCTATCAAAACTTCTTTAATCAATTGTATATCCCCATCTTTCAAGGTCATCACTTCCGGGTAGATCACTTTATATTCTGTTGCCGGAGTAGGTACATAGAGTGTATCATTAAAATGCGTTCGGGGTTTGGTTTTAACAACAGTTGTTCCGGCTACAAGGTCGCCTACGCGTTGTTTTCTTTCGTTTACTGCAACGGTTATCAGGGCTATTAATCCACCCATAATAGAAAAATCAACCAGCCTGAACAACCACCGGATAAGGTATTGGCTAAAGGCAGGCTGCTCACCATTTAAGCTGATCACTTTTATACCCATGATCATTTTGCCAACACTCTGTCCATTCAGCAGGGTTTCGCAAACGAGATCGTAAAAAACCGGTGGCATTACCAACACTACAACCAGCCAGGGATTATCGCCCAAAAAATTGCCGCCAATACCAAAGTTGAATATTACGATAAGAATGATAGCGTACGCCGCAATCACAAGCCAGTCGAGAATATGTCCCAAAATACGATCGCCCAGGCTGCCCAGGTCATAGTCTAGTTCAACGTTTTGCGAAGTGGTAATGGTTATGGTGTTCATGCGGTTGTTTAATGCTGCAATTAAATTTTTATTATTTGAATTATGGTGCGATTTGTCCGTTATTTTTGAATACACCGGTTTGCCGTGGGTTGTATTTGGATAAGAGGGGTAGGAATGGACCAAAGCGTGTATAAATGATAATAGGTGATATTAGGTATTGGCTGCTGGTTGACTTTTGTAAACCTTGTGCACTGCTTTCGATAAAAAATGTTGTAATCTCCTTGATTTTCTTTAACCCAAAAAAGTGCTGTATAAAACAGAAATTTATTTTAGATGCGTGAAGCACAGTTTTTAAAACAGAACGCTGCAAAGTGGAAGCAATACGAAGCAGAGATACAGCAACAACAAAACCCCGACTTGCTTGCCGACCGGTTTATAGAATTGACGGATGATATTTCGTACAGTAAAACATTTTATCCTAACAGCAATACCAGCCGGTACCTTAACGGGTTAACCTCTTTGTTTCATCAAAAAATTTACCGGAATAAAAAAGAAAAGAGTTCGCGCATTTGGAGCTTTTGGCAGTTTGAGCTACCCTATCTTTTTAAAGTTTACCACCGCCAGTTTGGTTATTCGCTAATATTTTTTTTGGTGTTTTGCGCCATGGGTGCCCTGTCCGCCAAATACGATGAAAACTTTATACGATTGATTTTAGGCGATGGGTATGTAAACATGACCAACGAGAATATTGAGCGTGGCGATCCGTTTGGAGTGTACAAAAGAAACGGTCCGGTAGATATGTTCTTTTACATTGCCTTTAATAATATACGGGTGGCGTTTGTTGCTTATATGCTGGGTGTTTCGTTTGGCGTGGGTACCATTTGGTTATTATTAAGTAACGGTCTCATGCTGGGTTCGTTCGAATATTTTTTCTTCTCCAAAGGTTTGGGTTTTAAAAGTATCACCGTCATTTTCATACATGGCACTTTGGAAATATGGGCAATTGTAATTGCCGGTGCTGCGGGTTTAATTTTGGGCAATAGTATTTTATTTCCCGGCACTTATGCACGCAGCTTATCGTTTTTGCGTGGCGGCAAAGATGGGTTGAAAGTAGTTATAGGACTGCTGCCTGTATTTTTAGTGGCAGCTTTTTTTGAAAGCTTCGTTACCCGCTACGATCATATGCCTTTATGGTTAAGCTTATCCATTTTAGGTGGAAGTTTACTTTTTATTGCCTGGTATTTTATTATTTACCCAATCCGTTTACATAGGAGAATGGAAGTTGCATTGCAGCAACCGCAACTCTATACAGAAACCCAAAACTTCAATCAATGGCTGAACAAAAAATTGAGCTCAGAAAAATCAGGGACTTTAGTGAGATCATAAACGACACTTTTGTTTTTATCAGGCAAAATATAAAACCGTTGCTTATAAGTTTCCTTGGTATAGCCGGTGTATTTATGCTGGCTGCCGCCATTATCAACGGTGTGTTTCAAAGCCAGATGGGAAATATTTTTAAAGATATTTTTACCCGAAGTACCACATCCTCCACGGCTATCTTTTCCTTTTTTAGTGGAACTTATTTTCTTTTAATGGCCATTGCCTGGATGAACATTGTGGCTATGAAAGTGAGTATTACTGCCTATATGAAAGTGTACGATGCAAAGGGCGGCGAAACCCCAACCATGCCCGAAGTATGGAATGAGTTTAAAAAGTATTATTTGAAAGTGCTGATCTATTCAATTCCTATCATCCTTTTAATTGCTGTCGGCTGTTTGTTTTGCCTGGTGCCGGGTGTGTATTTATGGGTAGTGTTAATGCCTTTCGAAATGTTGCTGATGGTTGAAGACCGCAGCTTTGGCGATGCATTCAACAGGTGTTTTATTATAATCAAACAGAACTTTTGGACAGCCCTGGGCATTTATTTCGTATCGTATCTCATCTACTATTTTTGCTCTGCCATCATTGGTGGTATGATGGGACTAATTGGTGGTGCTATTGGTTATTTCACCACCGAAAACCTTGCCGGCACTATTGGTATATTTACTTCCATCCTCAACATTTTCAGCTTTGTGTTTTTCATCATTTACTTTGTAGCCGTTGTTCTGAATTATTTTAGCCTTAGCGAAAAATATGATGGTACGGGGATGATGAAGCGGTTGAATTCGCTGGGTGACACTACAACAACTTTCAACGCAACCGAAGAGCAATATTAATGAAGCGCTGCATTATTCTTTTTTGCATGATGGTGTTTTGTACTGTTCAGGCGCAGGAACGGCATTCACGTGATAGTTCAACTAAAGAGACTGCGGCAATAGACTCCAGTTATTACGACGATGAAGTTGTTGATGCAGATGATACATCTACCGCATACTTTCTTCCTGAAAAATTTACTACGCTACAGTACGATTCACAGCAAACCAACAACCGCCTTTTTAGGCACGACGCGCTGCGCAAATACAAAGCTGAACGGCAATTTCAATACGATCGTTTTATAGAACCGCCAAAAAGCTGGTGGGACCGTTTTTGGGATTGGTTCTGGAAGATGATCGACCGGTTATTGAGCACAGAAGGCGGAAGAAATACTATGTGGACGGTTTTTACAATCGTGGCGGTTGCCATCATCATTTACTTTGTTATTAAAGTAACCGGCGCCAAAGGCGGCGGCTTGTTTGGGCGTAACAGTAAAGATGGATTGGGCTATTCCGTATCAGCCGATGATATCCACCGCATATCCTTTGAGGAAGCGATACAGAGTGCGATCGCATCTGGTAATTACAGGCTTGCTATCCGTTTGCTATACCTGCAGGCATTAAAAAAATTATCCGACAAAGAGCACATACAATGGCAGATCAATAAAACAAATATGGATTACCTGAGCGAAACATCGGGCAGGCATTGGAGCACATTATTCGCCTCCCTTACACATAGTTTTGAGTATGTATGGTATGGCGAAATGCCCGTTACCCGGGAGCGGTTGACTGCGCTGCAAAATCAATTTCACGAACTAAACAACCAGCTATAGCGTGAAGGGATACCGAAATTTTTTAATCGTTTTTGGAGTGCTGCTTATATTGTATATAGTTGCACAACTCAATAAAACCGAGCCTTTAAACTGGCGGGTAACTGTTAGTAAGGACGATAAAAACCCCTACGGCGGTTATGTATTGTTTCACCAGTTAAAAAGTATTTTTCCTGATGCATCCATTGAATCGTACCGTTTGCCGGTATACAACCAGGTGAATAATTATAACGGAAGTAATACCGCATACATTATAGTTGGTCCCTCGTTTATTCCCACTAAGGAAGATGTAAAGGAAATGCACCATTATGTTTACCAGGGTAATTTTGTGATCGCTTCAGCAGATGCAGTTGGTAAAATATTTTCCGATACACTTGGCTTTAGCACCGCCGCAGGTTTTGCATTGTTTAATGATTCTACTTCTATCAATTTTGTAAATCCTGCCTTGAAAAGCGACAGCAATTATATTTTTAGACAGTCAACCATCGACGAATATTTTTCAAAGGTTGATACAAGCCGCACTATCATATTAGGCTTAAACAACCGTGGCAAACCCAATTTTATTAAAGTAAATATTGGTGAAGGCGCTTTCTACATTCACGCTTCGCCCGTTTGCTTTAGCAATTATTTTATGTTGTTTAATAACAATGCCGAATACACAGCCAAAGCCCTTTCTTATTTGCCGGAAGATGTCACTAAAATTTATTGGGACGAATATTATAAACTCGGTCCTGGCGGAGCTGCAACTCCACTCCGTTTTTTTCTAACCAACCCGTTTCTTCTTTGGGCATTACGGCTAAGCATTATCGGGCTGATCGTGTATGTTTTATTTGAAATGAAACGCAGGCAACGCGTTATTCCGGTAATTACGCCTTTGCGAAATACCACCCTCGACTTTGCTAAAACCGTTGCCAGTGTTTACTTCAATCAAAAAGACAATAACAGTATCGCGCAAAAAAAAATCAGCTATTTCCTGGAGTTTGTACGCCAACGTTTTTACCTGCCAACACAACTGCTCGACGATAATTTTATACAGCAACTGTCCCGCAAAAGTGGTGTGCTTAAAACAGAAGTAGAGCAGCTTGTAATGGTGTTAAGAGAAATTGAATTAGGTTACAAAGTAGAGGATAACCTCCTGCTAAGCATTAACCGCCACATTGATCATTTTTATAAACAAGTACGATAAATGGAATACCAACACGAAAACAACCGCGCCGATGTAGGCGCCTTAACAGAAGCGGTACAAAAAGTAAAAACCGAAATTGGTAAAGTGATAGTGGGGCAGGGTGCAATGATTGAATTGCTGCTCGCCGCAATATTAGCCGACGGGCATGTGCTGATTGAAGGGGTGCCTGGTGTTGCAAAAACACTAACGGCAAAACTGCTTTCTCGCTGCATCGATGTGCCTTTTAGCCGCATACAGTTTACGCCGGATTTAATGCCCAGCGATGTATTGGGTACGTCGGTATTCAATCCGCAAGCCGGCAGTTTCTCATTTAGGCAGGGACCTATCTTCAGCAATATTGTTTTAATTGATGAGATCAACCGCTCGCCTGCAAAAACACAGGCTGCTTTGTTTGAGGTAATGGAAGAGAAGCAGATAACTTACGATGGCGTAACCTATAAAATGCCAGAACCTTTTTTGGTGCTGGCTACACAAAACCCGATAGAGCAGGAGGGCACCTACCGACTGCCGGAAGCGCAACTTGATCGCTTTCTTTTTAAAATTGAAGTGAAATATCCAACGCTGGATGAGGAAGTGATGATACTGCAATACACGCACAGTGGTAAAACAACTCACTTTACGGATGAGGTGCACGCGGTTTTGAATGCGACCGATGTAAGAAAATACCGGGAAGTGGTAACCAGCTTGCATATTGAGGAGAAAGTGATGCGCTACATTGCGGAACTTACCAACGAAACAAGGAATAACAAAGCCATCTTCCTGGGCGGATCACCGCGGGCTTCGGTTGCTATTTTAAAATCTTCAAAAGCCATTGCAGCTATGGCAGGCAGAGACTTTGTTACACCTGACGATGTAATAAAAGTATTGCCCTCCGTGTTGCGTCACCGCATTTTACTAACACCCGAGAAAGAAATGGAAGGTGGTACTGCTGATGAAGTGATAGAAACGATCATCAAGAAAATTGAGGTGCCGCGATAGTAAAAGGCAAACAAGTTTCGACCGCCTTACGTTGAAAGGAAGTTGCAATAATTAATTTGAATGAAGAAATTCTGGTCTTTCTATATCAACCCGCTTTTTTTGACTCCCCGTTTTTATGGGAGTGTTGTGTTGTGCATCATCCTGTTTGTTTGCCGCTTTTTTTTGGTTTGGATGGGCATCATACCATACCTCGCATTGGTTATCTTTTTTGTTTTAGTTGCGATGGATTATGCTATGCTTTTTTTTAATCGTAAAGGATTGTTTGCGCGCCGAACGCATGCGGAAAGATTTAGCAATGGCGATGATAACCCGGTAAGGATCGACCTGGAAAATAACTACGCATTCCCCGTATCGGTGGAAGTGATTGACGAGATACCACACCAGTTTCAGCGACGGAATGTATTGTTTAAAACCAAGGTGTTGCCGACTTCCGCAACAGTTATCAACTATACACTACGCCCGGTAAAACGCGGCGCTTACCAGTTTGGAACGGTCAATGTTTTTGTGCGCGGTGCTATTGGTTTAGTAAGTCGCCGGTACAAATTTGAGCAGCCAGCCTATGTTCCGGTGTATCCCTCGTACATACAAATGCGCAAGTACCAGTTGATGGCAATCAGCAATCGCCTGAGTGAAGTTGGCGTAAAAAAAGTGCGCAGGCTGGGGCACAGTATGGAGTTTGAACAAATAAAAGAATATGTTCAGGGCGATGATTACCGTACACTCAACTGGAAAGCCACTGCCCGCAAAGGAGCTTTAATGGTAAATAATTTTACCGATGAAAAAAGCCAGCAAGTGTATTGCGTTATAGATAAGGGGCGTGTAATGAAGATGCCTTTTGAAGGGCTGAGTTTATTAGACTATGCCATCAACGCATCGCTTGTATTAAGCAATGTTGCATTAACCAAGCAGGATAAAGCGGGCATCATCACTTTTAGCGAAAAGGTGGGTGCTTTCCTTGTCGCTAACAAAAAAGCTTCGCAAATGCAATCCATACTCGAGGTGCTGTACAACCAAAAAACACGTTACCTCGAAAGCGATTTTGAGCAGTTATACATCATGCTCCGCCGCAAGGTTAGCCAGCGCAGTTTAGTGGTGCTCTTCACTAACTTTGAATCGTTGAGCGGAATGAGAAGACAGTTGCCGTACCTCCGTAAAATTGCACAGCATCATTTACTCTTAACTGTTTTTTTCGAGAACACGGAACTGCGTGCCTTACTTGAAACCCCTGCAAACAAAGTGGAGGATGTATATACAAAAACCGTTGCAGAAAAATTTGCTTACGAGAAAAGGGTGATCGCTAAAGAATTGCAACAGTATGGTATCCTGTCTATACTTACACCACCACAGCAACTCACCATCAATACCATCAATAAATATTTGGAGCTGAAAGCAAAGCAGGCGATTTGATTTTTGCTTGATGTTAATGATGTAAACCAATTGTAGTTGGCAATCCATCAAGACTAACGAGGTTCTTTTCTTCAATGTACTCCTGCAAACCTTCCGCTCCTTTAGTATCTGCCCATTTAAAATGAAGGTCTCTTTCACCGTTGTATTCGTACAGGGGTACACCAAACCCGCAGGAGGTTTGCACCAGGTCAATATCGGCTACAATAATTTGGCGGGTGCTTGGGTAAATGGTAAAGTGTGGTGCATACTTCTCCCAATCTTCAGTGCCGGGTAAAACAGTGAAGCCCTTTCCATATAGCCGGAGGATGTTCGGACTTCCTTCAAACGAACAAAACATAAATGTAATTCGACCATTCTCCAGCGTATGCGCGGAGGTTTCATTGCCGCTACTTATTAAATCCATATAGGCTACCTGCTTATCATCCAGTACCCTAAATGCATCAAGTCCTTTCGGCGATACATTGATCCTGCCACCTGCATCCAGAGGCGCTGTTGCCACAAAAAACATATGTTGTTTCGCAATGAAATTTTTGTGTGAGTCCTCTATGCTTTTACAGAATTTGCCCATGGGTGTAGTTTGTGTTGGATAAAGCTAATGAGAGTTTTTTTAAAGTTTAATGGTGGTTATATAGTGAGTGCATGCCGAGGTTGATTTTTATGGTTTATTTTGAGAAGAGTGCCGTAGGCGCGAAACGTCGGTAGGAACGAGGATATCATATGGTGAAGAGCGTGCTGTAAGTACGCAACATTAAGTAAGGTAAAGGGTTTGCGTACCTACGGTCGCAATACGTGTTTGCGGTTGTTATCTTCTACCCATATTAAATACCACCGTGACTTTAGTGTTTTGCAGTCGTTATGTATAGTTTTTTGTGATGTTGATGATAGTCTCGCCGGCAACCAAAGTTCCAGGTAATCTTATATTTTCATCACCACCCAAACCATACATTTGCAAAAATATTTGCGTGGAAAAAGTGTTGAATAAATATGAAGAAGGACAGGTTTTACTTGTTGATAAACCATTAGACTGGACATCGTTTGACGTGGTGCGGAAAATAAGATCGCTGATCAAGATAAAAAAAGTTGGACATGCCGGCACACTCGATCCGTTGGCAACCGGGCTGCTGATAGTATGCACCGGTAAATTCACCAAAAAGATTAATGAATACATGGGTATGGAAAAGGAGTACACCGGCAGCTTTACTATAGGCGCTATTACACCCACTTACGACCTTGAAAGCGAACCCACGGAAACACGGGATATCTCATGGGTTACAGCAGATCAAATTCACCAGGCTACTCAAAACTTCATTGGTACAATACAACAAGTTCCACCTATACATTCTGCTATTAAACAAGGTGGCAAGCCGGTTTATCTTGCGGCACGAAAGGGAGTGGAGGTTATAATGGAACCACGCACCATAACCATAAACGAGTTTGTAATTGAGAAGATAGACCTGCCAAAAGTTTACTTTAAAGTAGTGTGCACTACCGGAACTTATATACGAAGCCTGGCGCATGATTATGGTCGGGTACTGGGTTGCGGCGCTTACCTGAGTGCATTGCGCAGAACCCGTATTGGTATTTTTAAAGCGGAAGATGCCTGGAGTTTGCCATCTCTGCAACAAAGTATTCTGTCCGAAGAATTAGAAGGGCATACCAATGCCTAACTGGAAGGCATAATTATTACGCTTTACTACTCTTCCATTCCTGTCAACGTTTTCAAATTCGTGGTTGCGCCATTCAAAGTCTTTAATGCTCATCCATCCATTGTTGGCAAGGCGTGCAGGGTCCTTCACTTTATAGGCAAGGTCCAACCGGATCAAAAAATAATTAAAATCAATTCGTAAACCGGTACCCATGCCAATGGCTAAATCTTTAAAAAAACGGTTCAGGCTAATCTTACTATCTGGATTAATAACCTGGTTCTTCAGGTTCCAGATATTGCCGATGTCAGTAAAAACGGCGCTGTTTATTTTTACGCCGCTTATAACCATAATCGGAAAACGATATTCAAGGTTGGTCTCTAATTGTATGTCGCCATACCGCTCTTTAAAAGTAGTGGAAGTATCGCTTGCTAACGACGATCCAAGCCCGAGTTGGCGCAATGGCCATGCCCGCATACTGTTTGGTCCGCCTGCAACAAATTGTTTAAAAAATGGAAGCGATTGCCCTAATACCGGATCGCTGCTATAGTTGTAGCCTATGCCGCCAAAAATTCGATAAGCGAATTCTGTTTTAATAAATTGCCGCCGTTGCCTAAACTCACCTTCAACTTTTACATACTGGTAAAGTTTATCGCTGATGCCTAAGAACCTGCCAAGTATCGCCCCGGCTTCTTCTCCAAACAAACGAATATAATTGCTTACACCCGGCGTACGCGTTCCTGAATAAATTTTGTTGTAGGTAATGTTTTGGCTGATCACATAACCTGTATTGAAAGCCGTGCGCAAAAAAGGGTTGTCGTTAAAAGCTATGGTTAAAAGTTTAAGCGTATCGAGCGTATACAATTCAAGATTTAGCGGACGATAGATCCATAAATTATTTTTTCGTTTCCACTCGTATCCCCAGTTGCCTACCACAGTTCTTAACCGGTAAAAATCTCTTCTTTCAGTATAGCCCGCGCTAAAGTTCACCAGCGTTTTATACGTGTCGAGCCGTTTTAATCTTTTGGCAAAATAGGTGGGCGCTATTATTTCGGGTATGCTGTACGTTTGCGACAGGCTGGTTTGAAAAGTTTGCAAAGGTTCTTTGGCTGAAAAGGAAACTTCGGTTCCTGCCCGTATAGCCGTACTTGATTGAATAGACTCCCGCCAGATATTCCGGTTGAGCAAAGTTGTATTGATGGCTATACCCAACAGGTTTTTTGAAGAAATGCTTCCGCTGTCGCTGGATATGGTTGCTGTATTACGGCTAACTTCAAAATCGGCACCGAATGAATATTTTTTTGCCGGTGTAAGCAGAAAGCGAAAATCAAGCACGTGGGCAGTATCGAAATAAGTGGTAGCGGTAGCCGTTTCATTAGATCGTACTGTTACGGTATCAGTTTTCGCCGAGGTCTTCACATCCACCTGTCGCCATGCGCCAAGCTGGTTCAACGCATTCACCGTTTTAAAAAACC
The DNA here is from genome assembly GCA_031424735.1 of Segetibacter sp. GTDB lineage: Bacteria > Bacteroidota > Bacteroidia > Chitinophagales > Chitinophagaceae > Segetibacter. The sequence continues at coordinate 4,392 of JANPIA010000121.1, read as the reverse complement.
TCTCTTCGTTATACAAAACACCGCGGCGCAAATAAGTATGTTCCCGCAACGGTTTCAGGTGGATGTATCCCTTATTTTGAAAGCTGGTTACTTCCCTGCGGGTAAGCACTTTCTGGTAAAAGCGGTTGACAACAGAATCGGCTATTTCGTTGTCGCCGGCTTCAGGATAATAATAAATGTTACCAATGTAGAACTTTGTAAAGCTGCTACTATCAGCACTCTTTTTTTGGCGGATAATTACATCTACTGTTGGGTTTAGTTTTCTGCGTTGCGTTGCCTCTGCAATTCTGCGTGCCTGGTCAAACGGATCGAGGTCTATTTCCAACAGCGATACATCGGTAGTATCCACTTCCACATCCAAATTATCGCGTGTAAAGCGGAAGTAACCCTGAGTTCGGTACAATGTTACCAGCCTATCAAGTTCGGAAGAAACCAGTTGTTTGGAAAAAGGTTTTCCTTTAGCAAAAAGCGAGGCTGACATGTTTTGGGAAGCTATCAATCTAAGGTCAGGGTTCATACTGGAGTCGATAGCAAACGAATCGATGGTGAGGTTTTTACCAAGTTCAATGTTCACACTAACAGCGGTGCGTATCTGGTCGTTCAGTGTGTCAAATATTGGTGGATTGTCATGTATCACAGCATTGTAATACCCCTGAGAATTTAGGTACGAATTCATAAAGGCAATGCTTCTAACAACATTTGCACTATCGTACACCGGCGGGTTTTTTATTACCGTTCTAACACCAAACTGGCTAATGCTTTTTACTCTTATACTGTCATCCCAATAATTTATCAATTCGTTTTGCAAACGTTTTTTCTCATCTTTGGATGGGATGCCTTCCACGATAATATCGTTGCTGTAAACAAAAGGTTTGCTTTTAGGATTATTCCGTATAACGGTGCAGGAAGTCAGCAAAACGATCGCCATTATAATGGTAAATAGAAATGAGTGCGACGTCCGCTGCTGAAAAAACATATTGATATGCTGAGTAAAAATGAAGTCAAATATATTCAATCTTTATGCCACAAAAAACTAAGAGACGAAGACCATGTATTTGTTGCAGAAGGGGTTAAGCTGGTAGATGAACTTTTGAAAAGTGACTTTGAAATTGTAACTGTATATGCCGTTGAACGATGGGGGAAGAACTCGGGTTTAAAGGTTCGTGTAATTGAAGTTAGCGATGATGAACTTGTACGGATAAGTAGTTTGCAAACACCTAACCAGGTGCTTGCTATTGCCAGGCAAAAAAAACGGAACGATGAACCCGTTTTAAATAATACTATTTCGCTTGTGTTGGATGGAATTCAGGATCCAGGCAATATGGGTACCATCCTTCGCATTGCCGACTGGTTTGGTATCAGCCAGGTAATAGCCAGCTACGATACCGTTGATGTGTATAACAACAAAGTAGTGCAGGCAACTATGGGCAGCATTTTCCGGGTTAACTTTTGGTACAAACCTTTAATTGAATGGCTTGCCTATGCACAAATTCCGGTGTATGGGGCCGTGTTAAACGGGCAGACGGTTTATGAAACCGGGCGGGTGAACGAAGGTTTGTTGCTGGTAGGAAATGAAGGCAACGGAATTAAAAAAGAAATTGCGCCATTCATCACTCATCCGGTAACGATACCAAAAATTGGTGAAGCAGAATCATTAAACGCCGCGGTAGCCACTGGCATAATTTTATCGCACATGGTTGAACGTGCAGGTTAAAGGTCGTTTACTATTATAAGGTAAAAATCGAAATCAAAAGACGATGGTTGTAACACTTCCTGTTGCAGTAGCTCTGCGGTTCAATCTTCCCAAACAACATACTCACTTACCTAAATTGGATTGCTTTTACCGGCTGTATGCTACGTACAATTAACGTTGGGATGATCAGCGATAAAAAGCATACGATCATCGTGCCTATACAAACCGCAAGTACCTGCCACCATATAATATAAACCGGCGCCGATGCTACGTAATAAGCGCTTTCATCAAGTTTTATAAAACCTGTTTGTTGTTGTAGTAAACACAGCCCCACGCCAACAATAAGCCCTGCACCTACACCTATTAACGTAATGTAAGATGCATGATAAAGAAAGATCTTTTGAATGGTCCAGTTTGTACTGCCGATCGCTTTCAAAATACCTACCATCCTTGTTCGTTCAAGCACCAGGATGAGCAGGCACGTTACCAGGTTGATGATGGCAACAATTGACATTACAATAAAAATGACATCCCTGTTTAGGTCCTGGATGCCCAGCCAGTCAAAAATATTTGGGTACACTTCCTTAACCGTTCGGCTGATCCATTTTGATGGAAGCTTTTCAAACAAATGGGCATTGATGGTATCCATCAATTTGTAATCGCTGATGAATATTTCGTAGCCGCCAATCTCATTACTTTCCCAATTGTTCAGCCGTTGAATTAATCGGAGGTCGCCAATAGCAAAAAGTTTGTCATATTCCTCAATACCCGTTTTATAAATACCACACACCTGCAATCTTCGGAAATTACTTTTGCCTCCCGCGGCGTCTATAAAATGGATGTTGATGGTATCATTGATCTTTATCTGCAGTTGTTCGGCAAAAGGTTGCGATACAACTATCTGGCGGCTGTATAACGTATCGTTAAAGGTCAACCACTTCCCCTGTTTTAAAAACGATTGCAGGTGGTCAAACGCATAGCCATTTTCAACCCCTTTAAAAAGCACGCCTTCTATATTGCTGCCTTTTTGCAAAACCGCGCTTTTTGTAGCAAACGATTGCACGGTTTGTATTTGAGGGATCGATTTTAAAACCGACACAACCGCAGCATCTTTTATCAACGGTGTTTCTTCGGCTACCAACGCTTTGCTTGGCTCATATTGTTGCACACGAATATGTCCCCAAAAACTAAATACCTTTTCACTAACTGTTTTTTGAAAGCCGTTTACAAAGGCGAGGGTAATAATCATTGCCGCAACACTTAAGGTAGTTGCGGCTATCGCCAACCGTATTATAAAACGCGAAAAAGATTGTTCACCATTGAATGCTATCCTCCGGGCTATGGAAACCGCAATATCCAATCGGCATGGTTTTAGTTAAACCAAAACTACACTTGCAAGGTCATTACAACAAAAGCAATTGTTAATGCATTTGAATGTTGTAGGTTTAAGTCTGAAAAATTAATAATGAAAATACTCCTGATATGCTTGCTGGCGCTCACTATCAACCCGCTTGTACATGCACAGCAAAACGTTGATGTGGTGTTGATGAATAATATAAAAGCCATTAAACTCTACCAGCAAACCAATCAAACCAGTTATCCAGTATTGAACCTCAATTCGCCAGATCTGCTTGAACTTCACTTTGACGACCTTGACGCAAAGGTTAAAAATTACTTTTACACCTTTGAGCTTTGCAATGCCGACTGGACCCCGGCAAATCTCAGTACGTTCGATTATCTGCGGGGTTTCTCCCAGGTTAGGCTAAGCCAATATCGTGTGTCCTCCATCGCCTATACAAAATACATTCATTACCAGGCTACACTGCCCGACCGCAATTGTGTACCTGTTAAAAGCGGTAATTTTTTATTGAAGATTTTTTTAGATGGTGATGTAAATAAGCTTGCCTTTACAAGGCGTATACTGGTGGTTGATCAAAAGGCAGACATCGCCGCAAAAGTGCAACAACCTTTCAACAGCCAGTTGTTTCGTACGCATCAAAAAATAGATTTTGCCGTAAGTAAAGCACAATTAAATGTGCTGAATCCTAACCAGCAGATCAAGGTAGTGATACTCCAAAACAATCGTTGGGATAATGCGGTAAAGAATGTTCAAACAACTTTTCTCCGCCAGAATATGATTGAGTTTAATACCGAGAACGATGCGGTACTTCCGGCAGGAAAGGAGTTTCGCTGGGCTGATCTGCGGAGCTTTCGCTTTAAAGGCGAACGAATAGCCAGGGTGGTGAGTAATGATAAGGGACAGGATGTTTACCTGCAACCCGATCCCCAAACATCGCAAACCCGTTACATTAACTTCCGCGATTACAATGGGTATTATTTCATTGAAAATGGTGATTCACAAAACCCCTGGTGGCAGAGCGATTATGCAACTGTTCATTTCACCTTTGTACCTACTGGCAATACACCCTATCCTGCTAAAGCGGTTTTTGTTGTGGGAGAAATGAACCAATACAATACACACGATTCAGCGGCAATGGTATACAACGCTGAAAGTGGTGTTTACGAAAAAACTTTGTTGCTTAAGCAGGGATATTATAGCTATACCTATGTAACAAAAGATTTAAAAAAGAAAAACTCAGTTGCGCTTGCCGAGCAAACCGATGGAAATTCGGTTGAGACAGAAAATGATTATACTATCCTCGTTTATTATCGGTCGCTGGGCGGAAGGCACGACGAGC
>JANPIA010000120.1:0-9705 GCA_031424735.1 Segetibacter sp. | reverse complement strand
TGCAGCAGCGCCCATATCCCATGCATTTTTTACGCTGCCAAACATGGTTTGGTCAAACTTGTTAGGCAGGCTCAAAAACTCGTTATGGTTAATCTTAACAATGAACGGGATTTTGTGTGCATACTTGCGGCTCATAATGCCAAGTACACCATAGGTAGAGGCAACTCCACTACAGCCGCCTTCTATTGCCAGCTTAATAATATTTTCAGGATCAAAATAAATTGGGTTAGGCGCAAACGATGCACCTGCACTGTGTTCAATTCCCTGGTCTACCGGAAAGATGCTGCAATAGCCTGTGCCGCCAAGCCTGCCATGATCGAGCAATGATTGAAAGCTGCGAAGTACCTGGTTACTACGGTTACTGTTTATCCAACTATCTTCAATATGTGTTGGCGAAGGCAGGTGTAGCGTACTTTTATCAATCGCTTTACACTGGTAGTTAAGGAGGGCATCGGCCTTGTCACCTAAAATGTTTAAAATGTTTTGATTTGGCATAGCGGGTAGAGGTTATGGTTTAAATAATATGTTTCCAGCTTTAAATTTCCTTATCATCCTTTGTTGCGTCGCACTCTTGTGCAAGTGTTCGTTGGTCGGCAAATATAGCTACGAATGGGTAAGAAAAAAAGCGATGGAAAAGATAGTAATTATACCATAATCATTCCTTTTTCGAAAGCCTGGTGTTCTTTTTTCCCTGCTGTATTTGGTAAAGAGTTTTTCCCAAAGTTTCTTTTAAATGAACCTTTACAATATCGCCCATGGTTTTGCATGCCAGAAACCGCCGGCTGCCTAAAAACTCCTCGAGTTCATTTTTTAACTGTTCAATTTTAGAGTCGGTTGAAATGGTATCCTTGCTCATAACATTAAAAAGCTCCATTAACCTGTAGCGCGAATCGGCAACGCGAAAAGCCATCATTGTTCTCTCTTCTGTTTGGTATTGCTCTATGGAATCCTTGTTCAGATATTTCATTGCCAGTTCCACCAGCGCCAGGTTTTCTTTAAAATATTGCGGCAGGTAAAGGTTCTTTCTTCCTTCGTACGATTGCTGGTCAAAATCAATTGCGCGAATGCGGTATTGAAAATCTTCAATATCCGGTGTGATATCCACCACAAAATTATAGCTCCTCATATCGCCTAAAAGGCGCACAAAGCATCGTTCGTTAAACTTCACAAACTCCTTTGCAAACCTTATTTTATTAGTGATGGGCTGATCAAGATATTGCTGAATAAAAACATCGCCGGGTATTCCCGGTATGTGTTCTTCTACAAGCGTATTGTAATGCGTAAAGAAGGTTAGTTTATTGGGCGACAGAATGTGCTCCAGTTCCAGCCCGTATATCCGGGAGGCGTCAGCAAGCTTTATATAAAAATGATCGTAGTTATCGTTGTACTTGTTTACAATTCGAATTCGAAACGGGTTGGAGTTACCGAATGCACAATAATCTATTCGGGCAACATCAAGGTGTTTGCTGAAAGTAAGATCGCCTTCGGTTTTCAAAATGGCATATATCTTAATTAAGCCTTCGCGAATAAATTCAAACTCTTTCAGGTCGTACGAAGCTTTTTCCCAATGCGTATCTACCCCGTTTTTATCTAACAACGGAACGGAATAAGTAATGCGCGAAAGGTCGTCGTAACTAACTGGTAAAGTAACCTCTCTCCGGTTCGTTTTCAGGTACGATCGCAGTGCAGGATTAATGGGATAAAAAGGCTTCTTACGGGAAGGTGCGTCGTTTTTATTTAGCCTTGCAGCATTGGGAACATCGGAAAAGCTCATGAAGTAAATCTTGATTACGAATTAAACGAATTGTACCGACTTAGGCATCCCTAATTTTTTTCCATCGATTGAATCAGCTTTTCAAAATATTCAGCGGCAAGCAATAACCGGCTTCCATACCAGCTAAACATCTCCCCATTTACCAACTTTATTTTTGTACCTGGAATTTGTAATGTTAGTTCATCCACTTGTTTTTGCTTAAATGGATAGGGTTCCGATGATAAAAAGATGCACCCGCAATTTGGAGATGATAATTGGTTTACGGAAACTTGCGGGTACCGTAATTGATCTGCAAAAACATTTTGCAAACCGCACCTGCCTAACAAGTGGTTTATAAAAGTATTTCCACCCGCTGCCATATATGGGTCTTTCCATATAAGGTAGGCAACCCGCACAAGCTTTGTTGGAACCGGCAAACCATGAAACCTGCTTTGTATTTCTTCAGCAAGCAACTGGGCTTCTTTTGCCCGGTTTGTTATCTCTCCAATTTCTCTAATCATTCTTAATGCATCATCCAGTGTATTAATATCGCTTACCCAAACGGGTGCAATTTGTTGCAACTGTTCTATTTGTTCTTTTGTATTTTCTTCTTTATTGGCTATGATGAGATCAGGCTGTAAAAGTTTTAGTTGTTGAATATTTACTGTTTTGGTTCCGCCAATCCTCTTCTTTTTTATAAACCATTCGTTTGGATGAACACAGAATTTGGTAATGCCAACCACTTCATTTTCCAAACCCAAAAAATGTAGTAATTCAGTTTGCGAGGGAACGAGGGAAACAATACGCTTGGGGTAATCTGTCAGCGATAACTTATTGCCCAGCTGGTCGATGAAAGTAAACATGCAGCAAATTACGAACTCACAAACTATCTGTATTTATACCATGACCCGGTGTTAAATAGTAGAACAGTTTCTTCCTCTTTTATCCACCTGCTGTGATGTAATTTTTGCATGGCTTTGTAGGTGGCACTTCCTTCCGGCGATAGCATAATTCCTTCTTCGGAAGCAACCTCATGAACGCCCTGCAGCATTTGCTCTTCGGTAACGGTTACTACGGTTCCATTGCTATCATTAACAACCCGCATCATCATATCTTTTGCAAACGGGTATGGCACTGCTAAACCATAAGCCAACGACGGAACCGGGTTATAAGCATTAGTGATTTCGCCCCGCTTAAATATTTCCATCATGGGTGCGCAATTTTCGCTTTGTACAATTACCATACGTGGCAACTTTCCATAAATCAATCCGGCTTCTATTAGTTCTTCAAACGCCTTCCACATGCCAATTAGCCCGGTGCCGCCACCCGTAGGGTAAATAATAACATCAGGTAATTGCCAGTTTAGTTGCTCTGCAATTTCGTAGCCGATCGTTTTCTTTCCTTCAAGCCGGTAGGGTTCCTTCATGGTCGACATATCGAAATATCCATTGTCTTCAGCCATTTGCTTCGCGAGTTTTCCACAGCTATCAATCAAGCCATCCACCAATATTAATTCGGCACCAAACAATCTGCATTCTTCCTTCAAAGTTTCCGTTGTATGGCGCGGCATAACTACAGTTGCTTTTATGTCAGCCCTAGCACAATAGGCTGCAAGTGCCCCGCCGGCATTACCTGCTGTGGGTATAATACAGTGTTGAATGTTTAACTCTTTTGCTTTGGAAATTGCCATGCTAATACCCCTTGCTTTGAACGAGCCGGTAGGATTTGTGCTCTCATCTTTTAAAAGAAGATTTTGAATATTATTTTTAATGCCCAGTTTGTTTAACGATACAATCTTTGTCCAGCCTTCGCCCAGACTAATGATATTTCTTTCGTGAAAGAGTGGTAATACCGCGGCATATCGCCACATATTATCACGTTTCGTGATGATTTTATCTATCGAAAAATCATTGTTTGAAAATATAGTTACTAAAGGTTGATTACAACATGTAGCAAAACTTTGCCGGGCGTTTATATCATATCTTGTTTCACAAACCGGGCATTGCAAGGCAGGTGGTGCAATGCGTGTGCTGCTTAATTTCATAAGTTAAAGGTAACAACCCATCATAACCGTGAACATTCAGATTGCTTATGTACTATAACTTTTGGTTATATATTGACTTTGCAAACTGAATAAAATATTTATTCAGCTCATTTGCCGTTTCACCCCTGCGCTGTATGAAATAAAAATTACGGCTTATGTCAAGTCCAGTAATGTGCAATTCTGTAAGTTCTTTATTATTGAGTTCCCTGATAATGGCCCGTTGGGGCAAAAAACCAAGGCAATCAGCTTCCAGCAAAAAATTTTTTAGCGCTTCCGTTCCACCGAGTCTTACTTTTACTTTCAGGTCGCCAATTTTCATTTTATGTCGCTCCAGACTTTGTGTTAAAGCAGCAAGGGTGCCGCTTCCTTTTTCGCGCAATACCAGGGGGATATTAACAAGGTCCTTCAACTGATGATTTTTCTTTTTAGCAAGACTGCTTCGTGAATTGCAAACCGCTACAACCTTATCGCTAATGAAGGGCAGGTATTCAATATTTTTTGCTTTACCCGGGCCTTCAATAATTCCAATGTTTATGTTTTGTAATTGCAACGCTTCCAATACGCTTTCTGAATTGCGGTTCAGTAAACTAATTTCCACCTGCGGGTACTGCTTATGAAAAGCTGATAAAATTCGAGGCAGGATATACAAAGCAACGGTTGTGCTTGCTCCAAGTTTTAAAGTTCCTTTTGCAAGAAGTTTATCTTTCAAAAATGAAATCTCAAATTCAGCCTGGTCCTGTATATTTTTTACTTCTAAGAGTTTCTCGTACAACAATGCTCCTATGGGTGTAAGCTCTACTTTGAAACCCTGGCGTTCAAAAAGCCGGGCTTTATAATCGTGCTCAAGCGATTGTATATTTTTACTGATGGCGGGTTGAGACAGGAATAATACCTGGCTGGCTTTTGTAAAGCTTTTTTGCCGGGCAACTTCTAAAAAAATAAGATGCTTTGTTGATAGCATGAGGAGTGGCTAAAACTATTTAGCAAGACTTTGTATCACATCGTACTTGGTAACGATATGGTAATTGCCACTGTCGTCCTTTGCCAGCACAGCGCCATTGCCTTTGGTTATTAAACTTCCCAAACGCTCAACAGGCGTATCAAACGAAACCACCGGGAAGGCTGTTTCCATAACGCTTTCAACCGACGCGCTTTTTATTTCAGGGTTACTGAATATTTTTTGAAATAGGCCTCCTTCGCTTACGGCACCAACAATACCCTCGTCATTCATCACCGGAATCTGTTCTATCTCATATTTCTTCATCAGGTTAACGGCGTCGGCAACAGTGCTATGCGGTTCTATTGTTACCAGGCGTTTTGATACACGACCACTAACAATGTCTTTGAAGGTTTTTACATCCATAAATCCTCGCTCCATCATCCATTGATCGTTGTATAACTTGGCAACATAGCGGCTTCCATGGTCGCAAAATATAACAACCACCAGGTCTTCTTGTTTCAATTCATCTTTCAATTGAAGTAATCCTTTTATTGCGCTGCCGGCACTGTAGCCAACAAAAATTCCCTCTTCACGGGAAATGCGGCGCGCCATAATTGCTCCATCTTTATCGGTCACTCTTTCAAAGCGGTCAATCACACTCATGTCATAATTCTTCGGAACAAAATCTTCACCTATCCCCTCGGTTACATATGGGTGTACTTCCTTCATATCGATCTCACCGGTTTCATGGTATTTCTTCAGCAGTGAACCATACACATCCATTGCCCACACTTTAATGTTTGGGTTTTTTTCTTTGAGGTATTTACCTGCGCCGGTAATGGTACCGCCCGTGCCGGTGGCAACTACCAGGTGCGTAATCTTTCCTTCTGTTTGTGCCCAAATTTCAGGGCCGGTAGTTTCATAATGAGCAAGGCGGTTGGCGAGATTATCGTACTGGTTCATATGGTACGAGTTCGGTGTTTCCTTTGCGAGCCTTGCTGCAACAGAGTAATAACTGCGGGGATCATCGGGATCAACATTGGTTGGACAAACAATTACTTCGGCACCTACTGCTTTCAATATATCCGCCTTTTCTTTCGACTGTTTATCGGTAGTAACAAAAATGCATTTGTATCCTTTTACAACAGCGCCCAGGGCAAGTCCCATACCGGTGTTGCCACTGGTGCCTTCAATGATAATTCCACCCGGTTTTAACTTTCCCTCCTGCTCAGCCACTTCAATCATCTTTAAAGCCATCCTGTCTTTAATTGAATTGCCGGGATTGAAATATTCCACCTTAGCCAAAACCGTACACGGTAATTCTTTCGTGATCTTATTCAGCTTAATAAGGGGCGTATCGCCAATAGTATCCAGGATACTGTTTAACCACATAACTATTTATTTGTGGTCAAAGGTAATGATAATGGAAAAGGCGGGGAGAGCTTACTGTCGCGAACCGGAAAACAACTTTGTGATCCTTCGTATAAACGAATTTGATGATTTTGGTTCTTCTGTTTTAGCAGCCGTTATCGCAATATGCAGTGCAGGAATTTTTTCAGCTTCTATCCAGTCTGCAAGCCCTTCGTACCAAATCAAATCGTTGGGGCGAACCGTTCTTTCTACCAATTTTTCAATGGTGAAAGGTCCAACGAGTATTTTATTATTCTTCAAAATATAAATCTTGTCCATGTGTTGCGGCTTACTTTTATAAGATACACTATTTAGGTAAGCTATTTGCTAACCTGTAAGCGGCACTACATTAAATTGATATTAATTATTGATGGAGATCAGGGCCTGGAACCATTCATGATGTCCAAAGCCTTTTTTACAAAATCGTCGGTGGCATTTTGTACTTCGTAATAACCCTCGTACCGCCAAATTTGACGGGCCATTAAAACAGGGATGCGTTTCATTACCTGCTCTTTTTCCTTCATACTTAGCTGTGTAACATCAACAGTGTCTTTTGCTGCAAAGCCCTTTAAAGCTTCCCATTCTCTATCGGTTGCTTTAAATGTACGGGAAAATTCTTCGGGGGTTTTAAAAGAAGTAAAAAGTGGTTTGTTCCGGATATAATAATTGTACACAAATCCGCTCAGTGTTCCTTTGCTGTATAAGTTGGAAACCTGTTTGCCCATGCTGGTGGTATCAAACGAAATAAACACATCCGGAGTGATGCCACCCCCCCCGTAAACTACTCTTCCTTTTTTTGTTTTAAATGCGGTGCCGGTGTTTTTAGTGGTATCGCCTTTTACCACTTCACCATTGTGAAAGCGGTTGTACACTTCTTCTTCGTAAGCATTGTAGCCTTTGTTGTAAGGCTTTTGTATATTTCTTCCGAGTGGAGTGTAATAGCGGGCAACCGTAAGGCGCAAGGCTGCACCATTGGTTAAGCCAAATTGTTCCTGCACCAATCCTTTACCAAAAGTTCGCCTGCCTATAATAGTAGCACGATCCCAATCCTGCAAAGCACCAGCCAATACTTCGCTGGCACTTGCGGAAGTTTCATCAACCAGAACAGTGAGATCGCCTTTTTCAAACAGTCCATCGCGTTTACAACGGTATTCATATTTGGCTACATGGCTGCCTTGCGTATAAACTACCAGCTTGCTTTCATCTAAAAACTCGTCGGCAATATTTACTGCCTGGCTTAATAATCCGCCGCCATTGCCCCGCAGGTCTACAATCAGTTTTTTCATTCCCTGCGCCTGCAACTTCTCCAGCGATTTCATGAATTCCTGGTACGTTAACTCGTTAAACATATTTATGTGGATGAAGCCCGTTTGCGGGTTCAGCATATAGGCCACATCAACAGAAAGAATTGGAATGATACCACGCTTAACTATAAAAGGCATTAGTTTACCGTCACGCAGCACTATTAACTTTACTTCGCTGCCAGTTTCGCCCCGCAGTAATTTGCGTATGCCATCAGGCTTTATTTTTTTACCGGCAATGGACGATGTATCATTTACGGTGATGATCCTGTCTCCAACTTTTAGTCCTGCTATATCAGAAGGTCCGCCTTTTAAAACATTCAGGATATTAACCGTATCGTAAAATACCTGGAACTCAACCCCTATACCGGTGAAGTTGCCTCTAAGTTCATCGTTAATATCGCGTAGCCTGCTGGAAGGAATGTAAATAGAATGCGGATCGAGTTTCGACAACATGTCCTGTATTACTTTGTTGCCTAATGTATCTGTACCAACGGCATCTACATATTTCAGTTGAATCAGGTCGAGCACTTCCTGCATAGGGCTTTTACGGCTCATTTTAAAAAAGCCGGGCATACTGGTATTTTCGCGCAGCTTGTAACCAATCGTCATACCCGCCACCATTACTAATGCAAACAACACGGGCAGCCAAACCTGCATTTTTTTATTAACCATAATACCAGCTATACTTTTAGGAGAAGTGCGAATTTCACCTTATGCACTATAACAAACAAATCTAAAAAGTAAAAGTTGTTTGTGAATTTTGACTTTATGAGTTATCCTGGCACTACCAACTGGACCTTTTCTCGGGAAGTACTGTCATAGATTCAAATAATACCTCAGGCTTCTGGAAAGATGGCAAAACTCCGATAGTAGCCATTTTTACACATCATAGCCAGGTTGGTGCAAGTGCAAACAGAGATGACTTTCAAAATTAAAGCATCGCCTATAGTTTGGACGAAGGAAAAACCTGGACTAAATATGCCAACAACCCAGTAATAAAAAATCCGGGGATTCTTGATTTTCGCGACCCAAAAGTTACCTGGTATGAGGGCGGCAAAAAATGGATCATGACGTTAGCAACTAAAGACCGAATCACTTTTTATTCATCCCCGGATTTAAAAAACAGGAAAAAAGAAAGTGAATTTGGTGAAAAAATTGGAGCGCATGGAGGTGTATGGGAATGTTCTGATTTGTTTTCAATGGAATACAATGGAGAAAAAATGTGGGTGCTGTTGATAAGCCTGAACCCGGGCGTACCCAACGGTGGTTCTGCTACGCAATACTTTATTGGCAAGAACTTTTTGCCGATGACGCGCTTTCGGTAATGGCGGATATATTTTTTCCGAACGAACGTTTTACGCAACTAAGTATTACGGGCGATGCCGGTTTAACAATAAAATCGCTTCGTTACAATGGAATGAAAAGTATTTGGCGATAGCCATTTAGTGCGCAACATTTTTTCTGATAACAAGCATTCGTTTTGGCCTGTTGTTTTTACAACAGGCTAATTTGTTATTGTTGTATGGGCGTTAAACTGAGTTTGCACAGATGCCATGAAAAACAACTTTTAAATGGAGCGTCGCCTTTGGAGTTCCATTATTTTTTGATGCCGGCCCCAAAAAATTTAAAACCTACTAATATAATTAGAACAGAAATAAATTAATGTTCGCGACATCATTTTTTCTTCCCCCTCATTTTACGAAAGAAATACTTTTGATAAAACTTTTGCTATGCCGGTGGTACATGAATTTAATGCGGCGAAATATAAAACGCCCACTGGAACCAAACTGAATTGTAAAGGATGGATACAGGAAGCTGCCCTCCGTATGTTGCTGAACAACCTTGACCCTGCAGTGGCAGAACGCCCCGAAGAACTGATTGTTTACGGCGGGAGGGGTAAAGCTGCACGCAATGTGGAAGCCCTTGATCTTATTATAAAAGCATTGAAAGATTTAAATGATGATGAAACCCTGCTAATACAAAGTGGTAAACCGGTGGGCATTTTACAAACACATAAAGATGCACCGCGTGTGCTCCTCTCCAACTCGCAACTGGTACCCAAATGGGCTACGTGGGAACACTTTACCGAACTGGAGAAAAAAGGGTTGATGATGTATGGACAAATGACCGCCGGAAGCTGGATATACATTGGCTCGCAGGGTATTGTACAGGGAACTTTTGAAACGTTTGCCGCCATTGCCGATAAACATTTTGATGGATCACTAAAGGCTACTTTGTGTGTTACCGCCGGGCT
>JANPIA010000119.1:0-2381 GCA_031424735.1 Segetibacter sp. | reverse complement strand
TGCAATAGAGGTACATTGCACCGTGCGCTGATAACCCTGTTGCAGAAAATTAGTTGTTTTGGAATATGCTTATTTTGGAGAGAGGTAAAAATGCCGCGGTTAAAAGGCTATCGGTTCAACCCATTCGCAGGCAAAGACTATGGTAATGGTGCCTTTCCTTAAAAAATCATCTTACGACAACGATATTTATGACACAGGCATGGGGCTACAATGGAAATTTCTTATCGTCGTTGAAATTAGGCTTGTACAAAATGCCAGCAAACACCAGCCATGTCAATTAAATTAACTTCCATACCATACGGCATTTGGGTTGGCTTTCCTATGCGTATTCCAAATTTTTCAGGCAAGCCTTTCTCTAAAACCCCGTCGCGAAATTCTTCCACGTTATTTACCTGTACGCTAAGCATAAAGTTTTCGGCAAATTGCCTGTTATCGTACTTCTGCAAAATGAATTTGCACTCATCGCGCTGAAAGCCAACATAATCACCCGCATCCCAATTTGCAGTAAAGCCCAATTGAATGAACAACTGTTTAGATCTTTCAAAATCTTCCCCCGATGGTACAAATGGCTCAAGCGATAAAAACTTCATAACATAAATTTTTACTAATCTAACCACAATTTGCATTTCCTCTGCCAATTAATGCGCAGCTAACTGTCTTTTTTTGGATGCGGGCGTTCGTTCCGTTGTGCATCTTTGATTGCGGCGCTCCATTTAAAATCTGTATTTCATAGCATCTTTTTAAAGTAAATGCACGATGCTGGTTTGTATTTAGCAGCAGTGCATCCCACTTGATTACTCTTACGTGTGCCTGCCACAGCAGCCATAAAATCGTGTGGAATGATTTTTATAATATCAATCCACAAACGATTTATACATTGCCAAAAGTTTCACCAGTAACCATTGATAAAAACACTATGTCAAACACCAACACAACAAACACCAGAAAAGCACTTATTGTAGAAGATGAAGCCGATATGTGCCTGTTATTAAACATTATGCTAAATGGCAAAGAAATTGAACTGGATCATGTAAAGAACTTGTCGGATGCGGCGGATTATCTTAAAAAAGAACAACCGTCGGTTATTATACTCGACAACAAACTGCCCGACGGCTTCGGAATTGACTTTGTAAGCTTCCTGAAGAAAAAATATCCTGCTATCAAAATCATAATGATTTCAGGGTTTGATGCTGCCGCCAAAGATGTAGCCCTGCACAATGGTGCAGATATTTTTTTGGAAAAGCCTTTCACAAAAGACCAGGTTTACAATGCCATGATGCATTTAATGCAAAATTCGAACTAAGAAGATTATTTGCACAAACCTTCGTAAATAATGACAAAAAGGTCCTGCATTAAACTGCGGGCTTTTTTGTTTTTACCAACAGGATTAATATAAAACGTGTGCCTCTGTATCTACTCTACTTACAAGATTTTTTAGCACCTCTAACAGTGTGGAATGGGTGAGAAAACATCCTGGTGTTGGTGGTGCTGGATCAAATATTTTGAAACAACTTCACCCGGTTACAGCCTAATACATCCACCTTAAACTGCCAGCACTTTATTCATGCAAATACTGTCGTCCAACCCAATATAGGGTGGATAGTTGGGGATGATTTTATATCCATTAGTTTCATACAGTTTTCTTGCTGTAACAAAATGAATGCTTGTTTCAAGTTTGGCCATTTTAAAACCAAGTTCCAATGCCCAATTCTCCAATTCGCGTAAAACCAATTTAGAGATGCCCTTTCCCCTGAACGACTTTTTTACATACATGCGTTTTATTTCAACCTCACTTTCATATTGTTTAAAACAACCACTGGCAACGGGTTCGTCACCCACATACACAACAACGGCTGTTTGTAGATCCGGCACTTTATTAAACTGATCATATTTCGCCTGGTCCTCCATCAACTCATGCCAAAGCTCCGCATCGAGGAGACTGATCAGGGAGATGAAATCGGGATGGCCGGCGGTTGTTCGTTTTGTAAAAGTTTCAAGGTTCATAAACAAATGTAGTAGAACGACTAAATAAATTTATTCATTCATCCAAACAAAAGAAGTACCCGTTAAGCATTACCAATGCGATTTGCATCCTGGGGCTGCAGGCAAACCAAAACATAACTTCATTCCATAGTTTATGATTGGGTTGTTTGATAAGGAACATAAAATCAGCAGCGTTCCCTTGCTTAGCATTTGTCACTTTCCTTTCCGTAATGAAAAGAAAGTAACTCCCGATATGCATCGCATAAGCGTCAAGTTAAGGATGAATTAAAAGCTGTTGAAAACCATGCTGGTAAAGGAAAAGATATACAGACCGAGGGGTTGATTTAAAAACAAATAGCTACTTGTAATAAAAACATCCTGGCAGATGAAAACAAGCA
>JANPIA010000118.1:0-4679 GCA_031424735.1 Segetibacter sp. | reverse complement strand
CAGGTTTGATCACAAAAACCTGAACCTGGATACGCCTGAATTTAAAAACCTGAATCCATCTGCAGAAAACATAGCCATAGTTATTTATAACCTACTACGGCAAAAAATTGATATGAAGTTTGACCTGCAAATAAGGTTGTACGAAACGGAAAGAAACTTTGTTGAATACCCGGTGTAAAGCTTATCAACCCTAAAGAATAACCTATCATGGCTTACAAAAAAATTGATCAGTACGATGAGGATGTAACCGCTGCCCTTGCGGAAAATTACAGGAGCATGATTGAGTTGCTTGGTGAAGATCCATTGAGGGAAGGGCTTGAAAAAACCCCGACGCGGATTGCTAAAGCGATGCAGTTTTTAACACAAGGCTACTCAGCCGATGCACATGCAATACTCAATTCTGCCAAGTTTCATGAGGACGTGAGCGAGATGATCATTGTAAAAAATATTGAATTGTACAGTATGTGCGAGCATCATATGCTACCGTTTTATGGTAAGGCGCATATTGCTTACATACCTAATGGATGGATAACAGGGCTAAGTAAACTTGCCCGTGTGGTGGACGTTTACAGTCGCCGGCTACAGGTGCAGGAACGGCTCACTACTCAGATTCTGGAGGCTATAAAAGATACGTTGCAACCACTCGGTGTGGCAGTTGTAATTGAGGCATCGCACCTGTGTATGATGATGCGTGGCGTACAAAAACAAAACTCCGTAACCACCACCTCCGCATTTTCCGGCGAGTTTGAGAAAGACTCAACCCGTAGTGAATTCATGAAACTGATCTCGTCGCATTTAAGTTGACTTTTCTGCAGCTACTTTATTATAAAAGTGTTCATTGTGCTCTGGGGTATTTTTGATTTTACTGTTCAATTATCCTGCTATTTTTGTTTAAATCTTCGCCAATGAAACACGCGTATATTTTTCCGGGACAGGGCAGTCAGTTCACGGGCATGGGTAAAAATTTATTTGATGCCAATCCTGCTTCAAAGGAGTTATTTGAACAAGCCAACGCAATTCTGGGTTTTCGCATCTCAGATATTATGTTTGCCGGCACCGATGAAGACCTGCGGCAAACCAACGTTACCCAACCTGCCGTTTTTTTGCATGCAGTTATTGCCTATAAAACATTGGAAAACCCGCAGCCAGATATGGTTGCAGGTCATTCGCTCGGCGAGTTTTCTGCGCTGGTTGCCAATGGCGCACTACAGTTCACCGATGCATTGAAGCTGGTAAGTATTCGAGCACAGGCAATGCAAAAAGCATGTGAGTTACACCCCTCAACCATGGCAGCCGTTCTTGCCTTGAGCGATGACAAAGTGGAGGAAGTTTGTTTTTCTGTACAAAATGAAAGCGGCGAAATTGTGGTACCGGCAAATTATAATTGCCCCAGGCAGTTAGTGATCAGCGGTTCACTAAAGGGCATTGAATTAGCCTGCATCCGCATGAAAGAAGCAGGCGCAAAGCGGGCTTTGGTATTGCCGGTTGGCGGCGCTTTTCACAGCCCGCTTATGGCGCCCGCAAAACAGGAATTATCCAATGCAATTGAAGCAACTGAGTTTTTTAAGCCAACTTGCCCGGTCTATCAAAACGTGGTTGCAACTGCCTTAACCGATCCACGGCAAATAAAGAAAAACCTGATAGAGCAATTAACTGGTGCTGTGAAATGGACACAAACTATACAGGCAATGGTACAAGATGGCGCCACCCATTTTACTGAAGTTGGCCCCGGAAAAGTGTTGCAGGGATTGGTAATGAAAATTGATAAAGAAGCGATCACTAACGGCGTAAGCTAACTGACTTCTAAATTTTACATTGCAGTTGCGTTTTATTTTACTTAGAATTGCTGCCTTGTTATTGAACTTTTTAGAGGCATTGCTGTTGCATTTAATAATTGCAGAATAAAACTGGCGCGGAAACAATGCACATGAGAAGCGCTTAGTAGGAGCCGGCCGAGAGGCCGGCTTTCTTATTTTTTTTGAACCCTTTGGCTTTCAGTTTTTTTTAGGGCTATTCTTTTATTAGTTCCATAGTTGAACAATTCCATAAATAATTTCTCTGCCCTCATCCTGCAACCTCCAGCTTTAAGCAAGGTAGTTTGGGATAGCTTGCATTTGCAACATCCAGTTTGTACTTTTCATACCCTTACAAATTATTATCTCTAACAACATCATTTTAAATCCCTAAACCAAACAAACATGAGAAAACTATTTATCGTGCTTTTGCTAACTCCTTTTTTAGCAATGGCGCAAAAGAAAAATGTATCGCATGTAGATCGCGTATTTCCTAAAATTGATAAGGTCAATCAATTTGAAGCATCACTTTCTGCGCATGCAAAAAAATATCACAAAGGAGATTGGAGCTGGCGTGTATTTTCAATTGAATCCGGGCCAGATGCAGGTGGTTACCAAATTGTTGAAGGTCCGCTTAGCTGGGATGCATTTGATAAACGCGGCGATCTTGGAAAAGAACACATGGATGACTGGAACCAAAATATACCCGGGAACCAAACCGATAAAGGAACAACAGGTTATTCAGTTTTCAATGATACCCTCAGCACTGCTAAGCTTACTGACTATACGGAGAAAATAATGATAACCCATGTTTATCCAAAACTTGGTTATGGATCAAAAATAACCGAGCATTATAAAAAAGTAAAAAAGGCATGGGAGGCGGGTAACCAACCTGTGGCAGTTTACCAGTCTTTCGGTTCGGGCAAACCCCAGTACACGTTGGTTTATCGACTCAAAGGTGGGTTGAAAGAACTTGAAGATGGGTTTAGAAAACCTTTCAGAGAGCGTTATGAGATGGCAAATGGGGCGGGCTCTTATGACATGTATCTTGAAGAGGTAAGAACTTTTTTTAATGAAAGTTGGAGCGAGATATTGTTTTTGAAAGCTGGATTGGGATCCAATTAAATAGTTGCTTAAATAGAGCTACATTTTTTTAATGTGGCTCTATTTTATATTATGTATTTTTTTACATGGAAAGACTGCAGTTCACCCATTCCCCGTCGAAGGAAGCATTGTATTTTTTATAAAAGTTGATAGCAGGTTCATTCCATTCAAGCACCTGCCAAACGATAGCGCCCAGGCTTTTTTCTCTTGCTTCCTTTATCAATTCATCAAACAATAACTTGCCCAAACCTTTACCACGCATGCGTTCAGTAACCAGTAAATCTTCCAGGTACATCCGCTGTCCTTTCCAAGTGCTGAAGCGAATATAATACATAGCAAAACCTTCTACCTTTCCCTCAACCTCAGCAACAAGCGCCCACCATACAGGCTTGTTTCCAAAGCCGCTTTCATTAAAATGCTCCGGTGTGATGGTAACCTCGTTCGGTGCTTTTTCATAGATCGCTAATTCCACTACCAGCTCCAGTAATCTGGGGCAATCTTCTTTTGTTGCTTTTCTTATTTTCAGATCGTTTATCATAGTGAATTTTTGTGGAGAAAATAAATCACGGACGTTAATACCGACAGGGAGCTATTTTTCGAGAACTGTAGAGATGCTAATGGAAAACTGCTTCGGCAGGTTCGTCAACTAATTGTAAATGATTAGAAGGATTTATTATTTTGGTAGGGTGGCAAAATAGTCAGCTTCGTCTCCTTTAAAAACAAAATCGTCAATTTTTATGTCTTTCGGACTTTGTTCTTCTATAATAGATTTGAATAAATGAAAATGGGATGGGTTGTTTAGATAAACGTCACAGTGAAAGGACGGCATAAGCAGGTCAAATTGAATAAACCGAACTCCCCACCCATTTAAATCAATTTCTTCGTTTAGCTTACTAGAAAAGAGGTCATTGAATAACTTCATATAGTCCAATAGTCGCTCTCTAAAATCTGGATTCCAATGTTGTTTTCCGTCTTTATATAAAACCATTTCGTCGGGAAAAGAAGTTGTATTACTAACCGCAATTCTGCTATTCAATTTATCCATAGAGTTATTTTGAAAAAACTAAAATTAATCAAATGTTTAAAAACCTGAGCACTATTCAACCCACTACTTGGAGATGAAAATTCTTTGTAATGTTTAACAAAACACCTTTTGGAAAAATAGCAAACCTGTATCGTTATTTGCAAATGAAGGATCAGTTAGTGAATGGGAATGATTTAACACGCTGTTGATAACGATAGCGTTGCAATTGAGTTTAAAAGCCTTTTTTTGTAAACTATTCAATCTGATAATAAATGGATGTTTTAGATACAAAGGTTGGGGTATTTTCAAATACAAGATACCAAGCTAAAGAACCAACAAAAAAAGTTTTAGTGGCGGATGACCTGCTTATAAATGAGCCCAACGTTATCAACGGGATACGGTTATTGGCTGGCATCCATAATAATGTCATTACTGCCGTCTTTTTCGATCCGCAATATCGTGGAATCATGGAGAAAATGAAATACGGCAATGAGGGTCAAAGGCAAAAGGAAAGGGCTGAATTGCAGCAAATGAGTGAAGAAACTATTAAAGTTTTTATAGATGAAATTTGTCGTGTGTTAATTCCCAGTGGTCACCTGTTTTTATGGATTGACAAATTCCATTTGTGCGAAGGGACTGCACACTGGACAAAAGATACTACCCTTTCCATAGTTGATTTAGTTACATGGGATAAAGGTAAAATAGGGATGGGTTATAGAACCAGAAGAAAGAGTGAATATCTTCTTGTGCTGCAAAAA
>JANPIA010000117.1:0-23180 GCA_031424735.1 Segetibacter sp. | reverse complement strand
GGGCGTGAAGGGTATATGAGCTTGCTTAATACAAACATGCAGAAAGAGAAAGAGCACTTTGCCAAGTTTCTTCACACAGCAAAAGACTACGCTCGTCGCAATGGCTTTAAGGGAACTTTCTTTATTGAACCAAAGCCAATGGAGCCAAGTAAGCACCAATACGATTATGATTGTGAGACGGTGATCGGGTTCCTTCGTCAATACGATTTGCTGGGAGATTTCAAAATTAATATAGAGGTGAACCATGCCACCCTTGCGGGTCACACATTTGCGCATGAGTTGCAGGTTGCTGCTGATGCAGGCGTATTGGGATCGCTTGATGCAAACCGTGGCGACTATCAAAATGGTTGGGATACCGACCAGTTTCCAAACAACTTACAGGAAACTACCGAAGCCATGCTTGTGTTTCTAGAGGCTGGTGGCTTACAGGGTGGGGGAGTGAATTTTGATGCGAAGATCAGGCGAAATTCTACCGATGCACTCGACCTTTTTTATGCCCATGTTGGCGGTATGGATACGTTCGCACGGTCGCTGGTAGCTGCTGATACTATTCTTACAAAATCCGATTACAAAACCTACAGGCAGCAACGTTACGCCTCGTTCGAAAGTGGTTTAGGACAACAATTTGAAAATGGAAAACTGTCGCTGGAAGATTTGAGATCGTATGCTATCGACAATGGAGAGCCGGCCGTTACAAGTGGCAGGCAGGAATACCTTGAGAATATCATCAACCGCTATATTTAATTTAAATCAAGATGTACTTAAATGAAGACTTTATCGACTGCTGATTATGCCGTATTCATTGTTTATTTTTTAATTGTTGCCACCTATGGTTATTGGGTTTATCATCGCAAAAAGAAAGCGACAATCACCGCCTCGCATGATTACTTTTTAGCGGAAGGATCTCTTACGTGGTGGGCAATCGGGGCATCATTAATTGCTTCTAATATTTCTGCGGAGCAATTTATTGGTATGAGTGGCAGCGGTTTTAAAATGGGACTTGCAATTTCCACTTACGAGTGGATGGCAGCAGCAACGTTAATGATCGTTGCCATCTTTTTTATTCCGGTTTATTTAAAGAATAAAATATATACAATGCCACAGTTTTTGCACCAGCGGTACAACGGTACCGTAGCAATGATTATGGCTATTTTTTGGCTATTATTGTACGTTGTTGTTAACCTTACTTCCATTCTTTATTTAGGTGCTTTAGCCATCAACAGTATTTCAGGTCTCAACACTACATTGTGTATGTATGTGCTTGCCGTTTTCGCCATAATTATTACGCTTGGGGGTATGAAGGTTATTGGTTACACCGATGTTATACAGGTGTTCTTTTTAATATTGGGAGGGCTTGTTACAACCTACCTCGCATTGAACCTCGTATCAGAAAAGTTTGGCACCACGGGTACTATCAACGGGTTTAATTTGATGATGAGTAATGCCAACGATCACTTCCATATGATCTTTGAAAAGGATAATCCAAACTATATGGATTTACCCGGCTTAACACTGCTGGTTGGCGGTATGTGGATCGTGAACTTAAACTATTGGGGCTGTAACCAATATATTACACAACGTGCGCTCGGGGCGGATCTGCCTACCGCAAGAGCAGGTATTCTTTTCGCTGCATTCCTAAAATTACTGATGCCTGTTATTGTTGTTTTGCCGGGTATTGCTGCATACGTTTTATATAACAAAGGTTTTTTTAAGGAAGACATGATGCAAATGGGTGAGCTGAACCCCGATCGCGCTTACCCGGTGTTGCTTAACCTGTTGGGACCTGGCTTAAAAGGACTTGCATTTGCAGCACTTACGGCGGCAATAGTTGCTTCACTTGCAGGTAAAGCAAACAGTATCTCCACCATTTTTACGCTTGATGTTTATAAGAAAAGGCTCAACCCAAATGCGGATGAAAAAACACAGGTGCGCGTAGGAAAAATAACGGTAATAGTAGCCATGATTTTGGGTGTGATAATCGCACCAATGCTGGGCATTGATAAGAAGGGTGGGTTCCAATATATCCAGGAGTATACGGGCTTTGTATCGCCCGGAATTTTTGCCATGTTTATTCTTGGTTTCTTCTGGAAAAAAGCTACCTCCAATGCCGCATTGTTTGCAACGATCGGCGGTTTCCTAATGTCGCTTTTCCTTAAATTTCTTCCCAACTTCGCCGACCTTTCGTTCCTAAATCCTTTTGGGTTCTCCGTTAAAAATTCAGTTGGTGTTTACGAAATTCCATTTCTTGACAGGATGGGATTCGTCTTCATTTTCTGCATATTGGGAATGGTAATCGTCAGCTTAATTGATAACAGCAGGGGCGTTAAACCTAACGCGCTGGAAGTAGATACAAAGCTCTTTAAAATGCAGCCTGCTTTTGCTGTAGGAGCGCTTATCATCTGCGGCGTGCTCGCAGCTCTGTACAGTTTTTTCTGGTAGATCAAATATTTACAAAATTGAACAATTAAAAAGTCATACTATGAGGTTTTTTATTGATACAGCAAATCTTGACCAGATAAGAGAAGCCCATGAACTGGGAATTTTGGATGGTGTTACAACTAACCCATCCCTTATGGCTAAAGAAGGTATTAGGGGTGATGAAGCCATCAACCAACATTACAAAACCATCTGCGAACTGGTAGATGGCGACATTAGTGCCGAGGTGTTATCTACCGACGTGAACACGATAATTGAAGAGGGAAAAAAGCTTGCCGCCCTGGATCCAAATATTGTTGTAAAAGTTCCGATGATAAAGGATGGCGTGAAAGCAATTAAGTGGTTTACTGATAATGGAATCCGTACAAACTGTACGCTTATATTTTCTGCCGGGCAGGCTATACTGGCTGCGAAGGCAGGCGCCGCCTATGTTTCGCCTTTCATTGGAAGAATTGATGACAGCGGTTGGGATGGAATGATTTTGATTGAGCAGATCGCAAACATCTTTAATGTGCAGGGTTACAAAACAGAAATTCTTGCAGCATCAATTCGCAATGCAAACCATATAATACGTGCTGCTGAACTCGGTGCGCATGTCTGCACATCTCCTTTGGAATCAATTCTTGCTTTGTTAAAACATCCGCTTACAGATCTTGGTCTTGCAAAATTTTTAGAAGATTCAAAGAAAATGAGTGCGGTTGTTGAAGATATTTAGCGTAATAAAATAATAATTTTTAGATACTCCCATGGACATACAACGCCTCGAAAACATTTCCAAACAAGTACGAAGAGATATTGTACGCATGGTACACGGCTGTCAATCCGGCCACCCTGGCGGATCATTAGGTTGTACCGATTTCTTTGTCGCTCTTTACTTTCATGTGATGCGCCACAACGCAAAAGAGTTCAGTATGGATGGTAAAGATGAAGACCTTTTCTTCCTTTCCAATGGTCATATATCACCGGTATTTTATAGCGTTCTTGCACGTTCCGGGTACTTTGATGTAAGCGAATTAAGCACTTTCAGAAAGATTAATTCAAGAGTACAGGGACACCCAACAACACATGAAGGATTGCCGGGCATCCGCATTGCATCCGGTTCGTTAGGGCAGGGCTTGTCTGTCGCAATCGGTGCTGCGCAAACAAAGAAATTAAAGAAAGATACATCGCTTGTATTCACGCTTCATGGCGATGGAGAACTACAGGAAGGACAAATCTGGGAAGCTGCAATGTATGCTCCTCACAACAAGGTCGACAACCTTATATCAACCATTGATTACAACGGCCAGCAAATTGATGGGCCAACAGAAAAAGTGTTATCACTAGGTAATCTTAGAGCAAAATGGGAGGCCTTTGGTTGGGATGTTTTAGAGATGAACGGCAACGACCTTGTTGATGTTATTCGTGTACTCGAGCTTGCAAAAGCAAAAACATTCAAAGGCAAACCGATCATGATACTCATGCAAACAAACATGGGTCAAGGCGTTGATTTTATGATGGGTTCACACAAGTGGCACGGCGTTGCACCAAACGACGAACAGTTACAGCAGGCATTGTATCAACTCGAAAGTTCTTTGCTCGATTATTAAAATTTTTTGGAGCAATCGGTTGTTCTTTACTCATCATCCGTTGCGTCGCACACTTGTACTTAATCATCTCTGTTCATCAACACAAAGAAGGTATAAAGAATACCTCATCATCAATTAAAGAAGTCATCTACCCACAATGAAAAAATACACATTCACCGATCAGAAAGATACCCGTTCAGGCTTTGGTGCAGGACTGCTTGAAGCAGGCAAAAGAAATGAAAATGTAGTAGCACTATGTGCTGATCTTGTAAGTTCATTAAAGATGGAAGCGTTTATAAAAGAGTTTCCACACCGCTTCTTTCAAATAGGCATTGCCGAAGCAAATATGATGGGTATGGCAGCAGGTATGACGATTGGCGGAAGCATACCTTTTACCGGAACGTTTGCAAATTTTTCAACCGGCAGAGTGTACGATCAGATTCGCCAAAGCATTGCTTACAGCGGAAAGAATGTAAAGATCTGCGCATCACATGCAGGACTTACATTAGGTGAAGATGGAGCAACACACCAGATACTTGAAGATATTGGTATGATGAGAATGCTTCCTGGCATGACGGTTATTAACCCATGCGATTACAATCAAACCAAAGCGGCAACAATAGCCATTGCAGAATACGAAGGGCCGGTATACCTACGTTTCGGTCGCCCTGTAATACCCGTGTTTACCGATCCTGATCAAAAATTCGAAATAGGCAAAGCATGGATGGTAAACGAAGGAACCGACGTAACAATAATTGCTACTGGTCACCTTGTTTGGGAAGCAATACAGGCAGGCGAAAAGTTAGAAGAGATGGGAATAAATGCAGAGATCATAAACATACACACCATTAAACCATTAGATGAAGAAGCCATTTTAAGATCAGTTGCAAAAACAGGTTGTGTAGTAACAGCGGAAGAACACAACCGATACGGTGGATTAGGCGATACAATAGCACAGGTACTGGTTACAAAACACCTTGTTCCACAAGAATACGTGGCCACAAACGACACCTTCGGGGAAAGTGGCAAACCAGCCGAGCTAATGAAAAAATACGGCCTCGACGCAGAACATATAGTCAAAGCCGTTCAAAAAGTTTTGAGTAGGAAAAATAAATAAAAGAAGCTGCACAAAAAGAAACGTTATGTTATTGCTTGGTATTGATGTTGGTACTTCTTCAGTTAAGGTTTCAGTTGTTGATGCTGCAACGCAGCAAACTGTTGCTTCTGCTCAATATCCTGACAAAGAACGGGAGATTATCTCACTTCAACCCGGTTGGGCCGAACAATCACCTGAAACATGGTGGGATGATGTTAAGCTTGCTATCAAAAAAGTCAACAGCCTGGGGTATTATAACCATGGCGATATTGGTGCCATTGGTATTTCATACCAAATGCATGGTTTAGTATTATTAGATAAGAATGAAAATTTGTTACGCAATAGTATTATTTGGTGCGATAGCAGGGCAATACCGTATGGAGATAAGGCTTTCGCAAGTATAGGAGAGGATAAATGTTTAAGTAGTCTTTTAAATTCACCTGGAAATTTTACAGCTGCAAAACTGGCATGGGTAAAAGCGAATGAACCGGAGATATATGAGCAGATACATAAAGTAATGTTACCCGGTGATTTTATAGCACAACGTTTAACAGGTACAATTACAACTACGCCTTCTGCTTTATCAGAAGGAATATTTTGGGATTTTCAAAGAGGTGAGCTATCTGAAGATGTTCTCAACCAGTTTGGGTTCAACAAAAGTATAATCCCGGATGTTCATGATGTATTTGCTGAACATGGAAAGCTTTCATCTGCAGCAGCCGAAGAATTATCATTAAAGAAAGGTATCCCTGTTACCTACAAAGCCGGCGATCAACCTAATAATGCTTTATCACTAAATGTATTAGAGCCGGGTGAAGTAGCCGCAACAGCTGGTACTTCCGGCGTTATTTACGGTGTAAGCGATCAGTTAACTTACGATCCTCAATCAAGGGTTAACAGTTTCGCTCATGTAAACCATAATGCCACCGATACAAGGATAGGAGTTTTACTGTGTATTAACGGAACAGGAATTTTAAATAAATGGGTAAGAAATGTTACCGGTGCTGCATTATCATATGCTGAAATGAACGAACTGGCATCTACAGTAAAGGCTGGAAGTGAAGGTTTATATATTCTGCCTTTTGGTAATGGTGCAGAGCGCATTCTTAACAATCGAATGGTTAACGCTCACCTTCATAATATTGATTTTAATAGCCACACTGCTGCACATATTTATCATGCTGCCCAGGAAGGAATTGCTTTTGCGTTTCGTTATGGACTTGATATAATGAGACAAAATGGAATGACACCCAATGTAATAAGAGCTGGTAAAGCAAACATGTTTTTAAGTAATGTTTTTGCAAATGCTTTTGTAAATGCTACCGGTGTTCCTGTTGAGTTATACGATTGTGATGGAAGTGTGGGAGCAGCTTTGGGAGCGGGGATTGGCGTTGGGTATTTTAAGAATGCTGCAGAGGCATTCAATAGTCGGGAAATACTAAGTGTTATAGCGCCAACCCAAACTGCTTTATATGACCAGTTGTATGAGGGTTGGAAGAAACACCTGGAAGAACAGTTGAATGAGCTTAAGAAAAATAACTAAAGCGTACAAGTGAGCAATGCCGTCGAAGTGAGTGATACAACGATGTTTAATAGATATTCTACTGCTTGCTCAAAAATAAAAATCCTCTTATAGCCTACCATATCTAACGATTGAATAAATGTAAATCTATGATTTCAATAAGTTTTAGAATATTGAGTTGTTTAGCAAAGGTGGTTACTTTAATTATGCTTGTAACTTCTTCTTATGCGCAAACAACTAAGATGTATGAACATCATTTTCAAAATCCTTCTTTATCATTTGAAGCACGTGTAAACGACCTAGTCAGCCAATTAACACTTGAAGAAAAAGTAGCGCAAATGTTGAACGCCGCGCCTGCCATTTCACGTCTTGGTATTCCTGCCTATGATTGGTGGAATGAAGTATTGCACGGTGTTGCAAGAACTCCATACAGAGTAACAGTTTATCCCCAGGCAATTGCTATGGCTGCAACGTTTGATACAAATTCATTAAAAACAATGGCCGACTATTCTGCGTTAGAAGGAAGAGCCATTTATAACAAAGCTGTCGCCGAAAACAAATCAGGCCAACGTTATGTTGGTCTTACCTACTGGACTCCCAACATAAATATCTTCAGAGATCCGCGATGGGGAAGGGGACAGGAGACATATGGAGAAGATCCTTTTCTTACGGCTATGTTAGGAAAAGCTTTTGTACATGGACTTCAGGGGACTGATAAAAAATATCTCAAAGCTGCGGCTTGTGCTAAACATTTTGCGGTGCATAGTGGTCCCGAACCATCGAGACATATATTCAATGCAACTGCAAGCAACTATGATCTGTGGGATACATATCTCCCTGCATTTAAAGAATTGATCGTTAATGCAAATGTTGCCGGAGTCATGTGTGCGTATAATGCTTATCAGGGTCAACCTTGTTGCGCAAGCGATATTCTTATGAATAATATTCTTCGCAACCAATGGAAGTTTAAAGGATATGTAACCTCTGATTGCTGGGCTATCGATGACTTCTTCAAAAATCATAAAACACATCCTGATGCTACAAGCGCTTCTGCCGATGCAGTGCTTCATGGAACCGATATAGATTGCGGAACTGCTGCTTATAAATCTTTGGTAGAAGCTGTACAAAAAGGATTGATAACTGAAAAACAAATAGACGTATCGGTGAAACGACTATTCATGATACGTTTTAAGCTCGGCATGTTTGATCCGGTATCAATGGTTAAATATGCACAAACACCTGCCTCAGTTTTAGAAAGTGCTCCTCATAAAGCGCATGCACTTAAAATGGCGCAGCAGTCAATAGTGTTGCTGAAAAATGAGAACAACACTCTGCCTTTAAGTAAAAAGATAAAGAAGATCGCAGTTCTTGGTCCTAATGCTGAGAACTCTATTTCTGTATTGGGAAACTATAATGGCATCCCTTCTGAAATTGTTACAGCTTTAAAAGGAATTAAAAATAAGGTACCCGCAGCAGAAGTGATTTATGAGAAGGCTATCAACTTTACGAACGATACGCTCCTTCAATATGCCGATGTAAGTAATCAATACTCTTTTGAAGGTAAGCAAGGTTTTAAAGCTGAATACTTTGGTAACAGGGATTTATCAGGCGAACCTTTGCTAATAAGAACGGAAAGTAAGCTTGACAACTTTTGGCAGGAAGGAGAAATAGTTACAGGTACTTTAAAGGCTTATAACTTTTCAGCACGTTATACCACCGACTTTACAGCTAACTTTACCGGTGACATAACATTTGAAGTTGATGCTGATGATGGTTATCGTTTTCTTGTTGACGGAAAAGAGCAATTAAATGCATGGACGAGAAACCGCTGGGGAGCAAGGACTATCAAACTAAAAACTGAACAGAATAAAACTTATCGTTTGGTTGTTGAGTATTACCAGGCAGAGGGCAAGGCCTCTGTAAGCCTGAAGGCTGGTAATTATATGAAAACCGACTTTGCTGCGCTTGCAAACCGAATAAAAGATGCCGATGCTATTATTTATGTTGGCGGTATATCTCCGCAGTTAGAAGGAGAAGAAATGAGAGTTGATTTTCCGGGATTTAATGGTGGGGATCGTACTTCTATTTTGTTACCGCAGGTACAAACTGAACTGATGAAATCTTTACAGGGAACAGGCAAACCTTTGGTATTTGTAATGATGACTGGTAGTGCTATTGCAATTCCGTGGGAAGCAGAAAATGTTCCTGCAATAGTTAATTCGTGGTACGGCGGGCAGTCAGCCGGTAGTGCTATTGCAGATGTTTTGTTTGGAGATTATAATCCTGCGGGCCGATTGCCTGTTACTTTTTATAAGAGCGATGCAGATTTAGCTGACTTCAATGATTATTCGATGGAGAACCGTACCTACCGTTATTTTAAAGGAAAAACATTGTATGGCTTTGGACACGGGTTGAGTTACACTACTTTCACTTACGATTTATTGAAGCTTCCTACAGTCGTTCAGCAAGGCAAAAATGCATTAGTGAGTGTGAGAGTTACCAATAAAGGAACAAGCGATGGTGAAGAAGTGGTGCAGCTATACACTGCCCATTCCGGCAATAGTTACAAAGCGCCGCGAAGGGCTCTTAAAGGTTTTAAAAGAATATTTCTAAAAGCTGGTGAAAGCAAAACAGTTCAATTTACCTTAACCTCCGGGGCATTGTCAGTAATTGACTTTGCAGGAAAAAATAAGCAATTTCCGGGAAAAGTTATAGTAAGTGTAGGCGGGAGTCAACCCGACGAGGAATCGATTGCAAGCAAAAAAACAGTGCAGTATGTAATAAACGTAAGGCATTGACTTGTAAACAAAAATTAAAAAGCTAACCAGGCTTTTAGCCTAAGCCAGGCATCACTCTGTTTTACTGAAGAAACAAGAGCTAATGGAACGTATAAATCGCCAGATGCTTGGCCTTCCGAAATGTATTGAGATTGAAACTTTAAAAAAAAGCAGGATGCTCCCCCTCTTTCGATTGAGCTACATGCGATCTGGTGTATTTTCAATATAAACATTTGTTCCATTAGTTTCAACAAATGAGCAAACCTTTTAGATGAAATAGGGATTAGATTTGAATTGTTTTTGATTAGTAAGAGGATCGTTCATTGCAATCATCTTACAATCGCTTGCACCAATATCGTAGACCAATATTAAACCTACCTTAATTACAGATTTTTTTTAAAAAAATACGATTGATAAAAAAGAATTGTGTTAAGTTTGAATTAGAATTGTAACCGATTGCAGTTTATTGATTCCCCAAAAGGATTTTGTAGGCTTCTTTAATAATTCAACCGCCAATATGATGTATAACGATGCTTTATTTCAGCCTACGCCCCTAAATTCGCTAGTCACCCGCAAGCGTTTATTTAAGCACCTTAAATCTAAGGTACGCTCCCAAACAGATCATTTGTTTGGCGTGCAGTGTAGCGCTGGGCGCATACCGGCATCTTCTGAAACTCATACAGCATTTTCATTTTCAATATTGTCCCTATTATAATATTTCATCATAAAAAAAGATCAAAATGATTCTTGCTTTACTCTTAACTAAAAGGCTTTTTCCTTGTGCAATGCTGATAATAGCTATGGCATTCAGCTCGATCCTTTTAGCGCAAGGTTCGCGTGTGGTCCAGGGCGTTGTTCTTGATGCACAAAAAAATCCTGTAGTTGGTTCCACCATTCAGGTAAAAACAACATCTATCAGCACGGGTACCGATGCTGCGGGTAAATTTTCATTGTCCGTTCCTGCAGGCAAAAGTGTATTGGTGGTCAGTTATGTTGGTAAAGCTACACAGGAGGTTACTATTAGTGGCATGAACAACATTGTAATAACCTTACAGGAAAATACCGCCGAAATGGATGCTGTTGTGGTAATAGGTTATGGAAAGCAAAAAAAGGAGAGTGTCGTAGGTGCTATTACGCAAACTACCGGTAAGGTTTTACAAAGGGCTGGTGGTGTATCAAATATTGGCGCTGCTCTTACCGGGAATGTGCCTGGCGTTATCACCATTCAAGGAACTGGAATGCCGGGAAATGAGGATCCTCTTATTTTTATCAGAGGTCAGGGTACCTGGAACAGTGCCGGTCCTTTGATTCTGGTTGACGGAATTGAACGTACTATGAATGGTGTTGACATTGGCTCAGTAGAAAGCATATCAATATTAAAGGATGCTTCAGCTACTGCCGTTTTTGGTGTCAAAGGAGCCAATGGCGTTGTATTAATTACAACTAAAAGAGGTGTTGAGGGCAAGGCAAACATAAGTATTACTGTTAATAACACACTCAAGATGCCTTCCCGTTTGCCTGAGAAATACGATGCCTATGACGCATTGACGATTAGAAATAAGGCTATTGAACGCGAACTTGCAGTGAGTCCGGGATCATGGCAGGATTATACGCCACAGGCAATAATAGAAAAATATCGCAATCCAGCAAATTTGGCCGAGGCCGAACGCTATCCTAATATTAATTGGCAAGACCAGTCTTTAAAAAAATTGGCCACGGCTCAAAATGTTAATCTCAATATTTCCGGTGGAACAAGTTTTGTAAAATATTTTACTTCAGTGGATTACCTAACTGAGGGAGACATTATGAAAATCCCCGATAATCACAAGGGATACAAACCGGGATTTTATTATGACAGGTTAAATATTCGGGCAAATCTTGATTTCAAATTAACCAATACCACTACGCTGTCAACTAACCTTTCCGGCATGCATGGGAAAAGGCAGACATCTTATAGTGGATTTGAATACTCATGGTACCAGGGCATTTATGGTAACGCCCCTGATCTTTTTTATCCAATGTATAGCGATGGTTCTTATGGCTATTATCCCAACGATCCGGTTTCTACAAACAATCCTGCCATTATACTCGGTAACAATGGAGTTAGAAACGAAAAGAACACACAGATGACCACGGATTTCATCGTTACACAGGATTTAAAAGCATTGGTTAAAAACTTAACTTTTAGAGGTTCTTATTCTTTAGACAATACTTTTTTTGCTGTAGGTGGTATCACTGATGATGGAAATTCAATTCAAAAATGGATTGATCCAAATACTGGAGCTGTTAGCTATAGGAACACAGCCGGAATCAACCAGTTTGATTATGTGGTAAATCGATGGGGGGTTGCTCCAGATGCTTTCCAGAATGGTTCAACAAGAAGAAGGACTGTTTACCAGGCTCAACTGAATCACTCCGCTAAAATAGGTAGGCATAACATTACAACAATGGGTTTGTTTATGCGGAATGAAAATGCCACTGGTAGTAATTTCCCTGACTTCCGTGAAGATTGGGTTTTTAGAACTACCTATAATTACGCTAACAGGTATTTTGCTGAGTTTAACGGAGCATACAATGGGTCTCAAAAATTTGGTCCAGATTATCGTTTTCATTTCTTTCCTTCCGCCGCTGTGGGTTGGACAATTACAAATGAGAAGTTTATGAGTAAGCTTCCCTGGATATCCACCCTTAAACTACGTGGTTCATACGGTTTGGTGGGAAGTGATGCAGCGGGTGGTAATTATTTGTACTTAACCCAGTATAGTTTTGGAGGCTCATCTCGTCTTGGCGATAACAATAATAACGCAAACAGTCCTTATCAACGATATAGGGAGAATGTGATAGGTAACCCGAATGTACATTGGGAAACCGTGGCAAAGACAAATATTGGATTAGACTATTCATTGTGGAGAGGACTTTTCGAAGGTAGTATAGAAGTTTATCGCGATTATCGGACAGATGTTTTCATTCCGGGTAATCAAAGATCCGTACCGGTTTATTTTGGAGGAACGCCGCCGCCTAGTAATTTGGGTATAACTGAAGTAAAGGGTTATGAAGTGGAAGTCAAATTTAATAAAAGCCTAAGTAAGAATGTTCGTTTATGGGGGAATATTGCAGTAACGCACGCAAAAGATTTGACTATTGAGCGGGATGATCCTCAACTATTGGATGATTATCTAAAGCAGGCTGGTTACCAAATTGGTCAGACCAGATCTCATGTGCGTGCAGGATATAATAATTCGTGGGATGCAGTATATGGTAGCACCCGTTTTGACCAAAACGATAATAATAAATTTCCCGGATGGTTTAATCTTATTGACTTTAACGGTGATGGAGTGATTAATAATTTTGACGGTGTACCATATGCGTATCCTACAAGACCTCAGAACACTTATACTGCCAGTGTAGGTCTTGATTATAAAAGGTTCGCGATATTCGTACAATTCTATGGCGTAAATAATGTGTCACGTCAACTGGACCAAGGCGCTTTTGGCGCAAAGTTGAACTCGGTTCCTAAAACCGGCGAATATTGGTCCAGGGATAACCAGGATGCGCGTAGTCCGTTACCAAGATGGAAATCAGTTGGATACGGCTCTTCTTTTGGCGACTTTTGGCAGTTTGATGGTTCCTATCTACGCTTCAAAACTGCTGAAATATCTTACACTTTAAACCCGGTTTGGTTAAAAAAGGCAGGTGTTCAGTCAATGCGCTTTTTCGCTAACGGAAACAACCTCATTTTTTGGAGCAAGTTACCAGATGATCGCGAATCAAATGCTCTTGGGGGAACGGGCCAGGGCAGTCAGGGTGCGTACCCAACGGTCCGGCGTGTCAATTTTGGTTTTAATCTTAGTTTATAAAATTTAAATACAATAAAATGAAAGTTTCAACTAGAATCACTTTAGCAGCAGGTTTGTTGCTCACAGTGTTCGGATTGTCATCTTGCAAACGCTACCTGGATAGGCCGCTTGAAGCAACTATCACCGAAAACGATGTATTCACCAATTTCCGAAGCTTCCAGGGTTTTACGGAAGAATTATATTCGGCGATGCCTGATATGACAAAATCTACGTGGAATGCTGAATGGAACATGGGTGACGACATTCTTGCAACCACTAATGCTCAGTATCGGTTAAGTGCAGAATTTGACAATGGAAATTACAGGGCTTGGCAAACCGGTGGCGGCGGATGGGATAATAGCTGGCTCGACGATAACGGCGCCGGCAGTGTTAATCTTGGGAACGATCCCTTTAGAAAGGGACTCTGGCCTTTAAGCTGGTATGGTATCCGCAAAGCTAACGTTGGGTTAGCTAATTTAGACAAGCTTGTCAGTGCCACACAGGAGGAGAAAAATGTCATTAAGGGACAACTACTTTTCTTCCGTGGTTTTTTTCACTTTCAATTGATGAGTTTCTGGGGTGGGTTACCCTATGTAGACACTGTGTTATCCAGTTCAGCCAAGCTTGAGTTACCAAGATTAACCTATCGTCAAACTGCTCTAAAAGCGGCAAAAGATCTGGAAGATGCTGCTGCATTGTTACCGGCAAATTGGGAAACCTCGCCTGTCGGGGCTGCAACTATTGGTGCTAATCAGCAACGTTTAACTTCATCAGCTGCACTTGGTATGAAAGGTAAAACTTTGCTGTATGCCGCTAGCCCGATGATGAATCAACTTGCTACAGGTAGTAATACTTATGATGTAGAATTGTGCAAACAGGCAGCCGATGCATTTGCCAGAGTGTTCAAAACGTCATCTGAACCAGGAGGTACTGGCGAGTCCGTTTTCAAATTGCTGCCTTGGGATAAATGGAATGAGACTGTGTACACAATATCTAACAACGGAAGGCATCCTGGAATTCCCGAGGTTTTAGTTGGACCTCCAAGTTTCAGCCCGGGTAATTCACGGTGGTCGTTGGTAAATATGTTTATTCCTCCACCATTAGGCGGGGAAGCAGGTATCTCTTCGCCTGCAGCCAATTATGTTAATTATTTCGGAATGGCTAATGGCTTACCGATAGACGCTGCTGGATCTGGATATACTACTTCGGATCCCTGGACAAATCGTGATCCCCGCTTTTACAAAAGTATAACCTATGATGGCGTGCGTATGATCAGGGGTACTGCCAACGCTGCCTATCGTTTTGCAGAGCTTTACAACGGTGGAAATTTACGTCTTGAAAACACCGCTAGTCGCAGTGGATACCTCGTAAGAAAATTTGTAACCGACGGGTGTAACAGTACAGATAATGAATGGAACAATATCAATATAAACGTTTCTTATTTACGCCTTGCCGATGTTTATTTAATGTATGCAGAGGCGGTATTACATGGGTATGGTTCGCCGCAAAGCAGCTATCCTGGATCTTTAACTGCGATAGAGGCTCTTAATAGGGTTAGGATGAGAGCAACGGTTCCGGGGGTAGATGCTCGGTTTACAGGTTCAAAAGATGCTTTTATGGGTGAAATTATGAGAGAAAGAGCGGTGGAACTTGCATTCGAGGGACTGCGTTGGCATGACCTTAGACGTTGGAATGTAGCAGATCAAATGAAGTATAGAGAGAAAACTGTTGCGGATTTTGATCGTGGCCCTAATGGTAAACCTCTTAATTATCGAGAAAGAGTTGTAGTAACGAGGGTGTATGAAAAGAAACACAACTGGCTTCCTTTACCCAATAATCAGGTAAATCTTTATCCTGCCTTCGGTCAAAACCCAGGTTGGTAACTTAAATCGGTTCCTTATTATTAGTTGATTGAAAGGCTGATCGTATTATCAATTATTATAAATACAATGTAACAATTCTAAAAAAACTGCCTAATGAAGTTTAAAATATGGATGGTGTTCTGTGCAATTTTCTGCTGCTTTTATATGGTTTCAAAGGCACAAAATGCTAATCAAGTAACAATCAATTCGGTCATTCATGACGACAAAGGAAAGCCTGTTTCCGGTGCTCTTATAAGTGGTAACGAAGGCAAAACGGTTGTGTATTCCGGCCAGACCGGGCAGTTTACGATTTCAGTTCCCTCAAAATCTGTTGTGTTGATAAATGCAAAAGGCTTTAAAATGCTAACTCTTCGGGCAGGTGCAGTGCCTGCCCGAATTGGCCTTGCAAGTGACAATGGGGTACAGGAGGTATATGTACCCTTTGGTAAGGTTGAAAAACAAGATCTTTCTGGTGCAATTAGCGTTCTTAACCCCGAGACTTACATTGATAAAGATTTTAATCTCTCAGTGGAAGGCGGAATGAATGGTAGGGTTGCAGGGTTGTTATGGAGTAATAATATCTGGGGAATGGAGAATGCCGTTGTAATGATTGATGGCATTCGTCGGGAGTTCAGCGATATTACTTTCAATGAAGTCCAGCAGATCTCTGTACTTAAGGGTGTTAACGCCGTGGCTCTTTACGGTAGCCAGGCGGCAAAGGGGGTAATTTTTATTACTACAAAAAAAGGTGAAGCAAACAGTCAGAAGATATCATTACGTGTAAACACAGGTATCGCTTTGCCAAAAGCGCTGCCTAAGTTTTTGAGTTCGTCAGATTATATGGTCCTGTATAATGAGGCCCGCATTAACGATGGTCTTCCCGAGTTATACACGCCAGCAACTATTCAGAATCATATCTCAGGAAATCCTTTTAGATATCCCAACGTTGATTATTATTCGAGAGAATACTTAAAAAAATTCCAAAACGCTACTGATGCGAATGCTGAATTTTCCGGTGGCTCGAACACCGCGAAATTTTATTCAAACGTTGGATATGCGACCAATAGTACTTTGCTAAATGTCGGAGAGGGTAAAAATGAGGGTGATAACCGTTTAAATATTAGAGGTAATATCGACCTGAAATTGAATGATAAAATCTCGAGTTCGATTTACGTTTCAGCTATTTTTAGAGAAATCCGCAGGGCCCGTACTAACTATTGGGGTAGTGCGGCATCCCTGTTGCCTAATCGGTTTACACCCCTTATTCCTATTAGTTTGTTATCTCCTAACGATAAGGGTTCGCTTGATTTGGTGAAAGCCAGCCGCAACTTGATTGATGGTCAATATTTGCTGGGTGGGTTACAGTCTTTTCAGACAAATCCTATCGGGGATTTATACACTGCGGGTTATGATAAGAACATTCAGCGTGTGTTCCAGGTTACTAACGAAATTAATGCAGACCTAAGTTCATTAATGTCTGGGCTTTCTTTTCATACTTTGTTTAACCTTGATTATTCCAATTCTTATCTCCAATCTATCAGCAACACGTATGCAGTGTACACTCCTACTTGGAATGCTGCAGATAGCTTAACAGGGCTTCAGAAGTTTGGCGAGGATACAAGGCCAGGCACGCAGAACATTAACAATACCGCACAAAGGCAAAATAATAGTATTTCTGCATGGTTTGGATACGACAGGGCTTTTAGAGATGCTCATAATTTTTCAGCCAAGTTGATCGGCTACACATCCTCTATTACAGTAAACGATATCTATCAACCTATCACAAATTCTCATGTTGGATTTCAGGCTGGCTACAACTTTAAGCATAGGTATTGGGCAGATTTTAGCGGAGCTTACGTAAACTCTACAAGGTTGCCGGCTGGTAAGCGCACGGGTTTTTCACCAACGGTAAGTGTTGGATGGTTGCTTACTTCCGAAAAGTTCCTCGCAAACTCTAAGGCAATAAATTATTTGAAGTTGTCTGCATCTGCGGGGATTATCAATACTGACCTAGATGTGAGAAGGAATAATCAAGATGCGTTCTTTATTTATGACAACACTTACGGAAGAGGTGCTGGTTTTGTGTGGAATGACGGTGTTGCAGGTTCCAATCAAACTACTACCTCAATTCAAGGCGCTAGTCCTGGATTGTCTTTCCCAAGAAGAAGGGAGATTAATGCAAGTTTGGAAGGAGCGTTATTTAATAATTTAATCACGTTTCAGACCACCTTGTTTAAAACACAAATGAGTGGTCTGCCAACACAAAGGTTCTCACAATTTCCCAATTACTTCAGCACATTTATTCCCTTTACCAATTATAATACTGACCAACGTAGCGGATTCGATTTTATGTTAAACTTCAACAAAAAGGTTGGAAATTTTGAGTTGGGTGCAGGCATAAATGCTACTTATGCACAATCAAAAGTTGTGAAGCGTGATGAGCTAAACATAGATGCTTATCAGAATAGAGTGGGTAAGCCGGTTGATGCAATTTTTGGCCTTGTAAGTAAGGGTTTCTTTACGGACCAAAGCGACATCAATACCATGCCCAGACAAACGTTCAGCGAGGTGAGGCAGGGAGACTTAAAGTACGTGGATCAAAACGGTGATAAGGTGATTGATAACCGCGATGAAATAATGATTGGTCGTTTTATTGCGCCGTTTACGTATGGCATTAATCTTAATCTTGGTTATAAAAACTTTAATTTATTTGTACTTGGTACAGGAAACAATGGTGGATATGGGTTAAAGAATAACAACTACTTCTGGGTAAGTGGTGATCTAAAATATTCGGAAGTTGTACTTAATAGATGGACACCAACAACACAAAGTACGGCTGCTTATCCCCGTTTAAGTTCACAACAAAGTGCAAACAATTTCCGTAGTTCTGATTTTTGGCTTTATAAAACAGACCGGTTTAATTTAAGTAAGGTGCAGTTAACCTACGATCTTCCTTATAGTATTTTGGGCAAAAAATTATTTAAAGGAGTTACTGTATACGTTGCAGGTTTCAATTTGTACACATTTTCGCAAAATCGAGCAATATTGGATTTGTCGGTCGCAGGTACGCCTCAGTTTAGAAACTATAGCGTAGGAGTTAAAGCCAAATTTTAAATTATGATCTCAAGTAATAAAACAATTAACATGAGTAAAAATTTACTGGTTATTTTAGCGGTTGCACTGGCTTTTGGCGGCTGTAAAAAGAACCTTGTTCCCGCAGATGATAACCATCGCACGTTGGAGGGTATCTATGCTGAT
Source organism: Segetibacter sp. (assembly GCA_031424735.1). GTDB lineage: Bacteria > Bacteroidota > Bacteroidia > Chitinophagales > Chitinophagaceae > Segetibacter. The sequence goes on along the minus strand of JANPIA010000117.1, from coordinate 4,825 downwards.
GCCGGATTTGCAGAGGGAGTATTGATTAATGCCTATACACGACTTCCGACTAATAGCTATTCATTTAATGATGTAGCCACAGACGACGCTGTAACGAATAACAAGTTTAGTCCGTTTCTTAACATGGCTACAGGATCTTGGTCTGCGGTTAATAACCCGGTTGATCAATGGAATAATTCATATTCTGCCATTACTTATTTGAATCTTTTCCTCCGGGAGGTAGACAGTGTAAACTGGGCTCCTATGAGCAGTAAGGATGTAAGGATTCTATTTACAGACCGTTTTAAAGGTGAGGCTTACGGGTTGAGAGCACTTTTTTTGTTTCATCTGCTTCAGGCACATGCAGGGTATGGTATCAGTGGAGAATTATTGGGAGTGCCTATTATTACTACAGCACTTGAACCGAATTCGGACTTTACAAAGCCTCGTAATACATTCGATCAATGTATACAGCAAATATATGCTGACCTTGCGGAGTCCGAAAAGTACCTGCCATTAGATTATCTTTTCCAGGATTTCACAAGTTCTTCTCAACTACCAACCAAATACAGTAACGTGGCACCTGGAGATTATAACCGTGTGTTTGGTAGGTTTGCCAGGCAGCGTATGTCAGGAAGAATTGTGAAGGCAATAAGGGCTAAAACTGCGCTACTCGCAGCAAGCCCTGCATTTAATCCAATGTCAACTCCGACTAAATGGGATGCTGCTGCAAATTTTGCAGGAGAGATTCTCACGCTGAACGGAGGTATAAGCGGATTAGATCCACAGGGAGCCTTATTTTACACGAATGCAAATTCCAGTTTGATCAACATAAACCCAGCCTCAGGTTCACCTGTTGATCAGCGCGAAATGCTTTGGAGGGGCACAATCGTTAATACAAGTAATTTAGAAGTTGATAATTATCCGCCAACTCTTTTTGGAAATGGGCGAGTGAATCCAACTCAAAATTTGGTTGATGCGTTTCCGATGGCAAATGGTTTTCCAATTTCAAATCCTGCAAGCGGCTACGTCGCATCAAACCCTTACGCCAATCGCGATCCAAGATTAAGAAATTACATTATCGTAAACGGTACTACTGTAAGAAGTACCAATATTCTTACAAAGACCGATAACCCTACAAATGATGCGGTCGATATACTTCCTACATCGACACGAACAGGCTATTATTTGCGGAAGTTGTTAAACGAAAATGTTAACGCAAATCCCACGTCCATAAGCAACCAAAAACATTATCCGGTGCATATTAGATATACGGAGATATTTTTGATTTATGCGGAAGCGGCTAATGAAGCCTGGGGCCCTAATGGTATGGGAAGCTACATGTTTTCTGCCCGCGATGTAATTGCTGCTCTTCGTAAGAGAGCAGGGATCACACAGCCGGATATCTATCTTGCATCTATTACTACGAAGGAAGAGATGCGCAGCTTGATTCGTAACGAAAGAAGGCTTGAATTAAGTTTTGAGGGTTTTCGCTTTTGGGACCTGCGCCGCTGGAAACAAAATCTGAATGAACCGGCACAGGGGGTGATTATTAACAACAACGTTTTTAGCATAAAGAATGTGGAAACCAGACAGTATGCAGATCACATGTATTATGGTCCTATTCCTTTAACAGAAGCGTTAAAAGCTAACCTTCAACAAAACAAAGGCTGGTAACAGTATCTTAAAATTATTTTAATGTATAATAAAATGAAAAAAGTTTTTTTAATATCCTTTGTTATTCTTTCTGTTCTTACTGACTGTAATAAAAAATGGGAGTTCCCTAATTATAAATACTCCACTGTGTACTTCCCTTATCAAACTCCTATAAGAACAGTGGTACTGGGCGAGGATCTTTTTGACAATACATTGGATAACGAGCATAAGGTTCTAATAATGGCTACAATGGGTGGTGTTTATGAAAACAAAAAAGACATCACTCTTACTTTAGCAATCGATAATTCACTTACACAAAGGGTAAAATTTGATGCCAATAATGGTGGCGCCGATGTTATTACTATGCCTGCCAATTATTACACCGTTCCGAAAGACATGAAGATTACAATTCCAGCAGGAAAATTAATGGGCGGTCTTGAAGTTCAATTAACGGATGCATTCTTTGCTGATCCGCTATCGGTAAAAAACACTTTTGTTATCCCATTGAAGATTGTATCTGTTGTTAATGCAGATTCTGTTTTAAGGGGCTCAGCTAGCAAAACGGCGCCAGATCCACGTCAGGCAGGAGATTGGGCTATTTCACCGAAAGACTTCGTTTTGTATGCTGTAAAATATGTCAATCCATATCATGGGGTCTACCTGCGCAGAGGCATTGACGATGTAAAAGGTAACGGAAATACTGCATTGGATACTACCGTAGTTTATCGAAAAACTTTTGTAGAGCAAGATGAGTTAGCTAGCATGTTTACACGATCACTAACTCAGGATACCATGTCTTTAAATGCTAAAAATAAGGGGAATATTAATGTGCCATTTCGTTTGGTCCTAGATTTTGCCAATACAGGAAGCATAGGAGTTTCGGCTCCTGCAACTGCCACATATACGGTGTCAGGGAACGGTAAATTTGTTAAAAAAGGCGACATGTGGGGAAATGAAAAAAGAGATGTATTGTATTTGAAATATCAAGTTGTTTTCGGTACAACTACGCACAACCTCACAGATACTTTGGTATTGCGCGACCGGGGGGTGAAGTTTGAAACTTTTAGCCCGGTAGTCTTTTAAAAAAAAGTCAAACGGCGAAGATTGCTGGTCCGCTGTTTAAACAGCGGACTTTCTTTTGAAATAAATTTCTGAAGTGAGGCGTTTCTTTTTTACTCATTTCCTGCATTTAAACCCAATAATTGGGACACAGTTTAGACCAAATGGTAATTGTTATGGACGATACCGATATTGATGTTCTTTAGTTGTGGAGGTTGATCCTCTGTGAACAGTATCGTATTTATTTTTTGAATTGTGCTGCTCTTAATTACTTTCAAATAAAGCGAAGCTTTGAGTTCTGACAAGTAAAGGATTCTACCCAATAATGTTTATCGTTCTTTTGAACGCGGCTTTAATCTGGTACTGACCGAATTGATTAGCTGAAACAGTTCTCGCCATGCTAAACTGGAGGTGTTACAACATAAGCCATAAATGAAAACAATTTGCACCCTTATCATTATAGCCCTCCTGGCATCTTCTCCATTTGCGTTTTCTCAAACGGTTAATATCAAATATTTAAACACTTCATTACAAGCTAAATATGCCGCCGGAAGAATAGAAAAGGTACTAAAGAGCAAAGGATACTCTTTGAACGAAACGAAACCTGATTTAGTCATAAACCTTACTATAAACCCACGCCTCTTAGGTAGTGAAGCATTCACTGTGGTTTCAAAAAAACAAACAATTACGGTTACAGGTGGCGACGAAAGAGGAATTATTTACGGCAGTTTTTCTGTGGCAGAAGATATACGCAATGGTACTCGTTTGCAAAATATTAAACCGCGTAGTGAAAAGCCCAACTATTCGTTACGGGCTGTAAAATTTGATCTGCCCTGGGACACTTATCGCCACAGTGCTGCGCTTGATCTGCACTACGAAACGTGCAGGGACATCAATTACTGGAAAGCATTTTTGGATATGATGGTCGAAAATCGTCTGAACTCACTTTCATTATGGAACCTGCATCCATACACTTTCATGGTTAAACCTAAAAATTTTCCGGAGGCTTCACCATTTAATGACGTTGAAATGAAGGAGTGGAAAACCCTCTTCTCAGGTATTTTCAGAATGGCAAAGGAAAGGGCAATCGACACTTACATTATACCCTTCAACATATTTGTAAGTCCTGAATTTTCCAAAGCTCATAATGTAAACATGGACAATCTTCAGCATGATTTTTTTGTGAAAGGCGATACTTCAGAACTTGTTAAACGTTATACCCGTGAATGTGTTACTCAAATGCTGCAGGAGTATCCGGAAATTACAGGGATGGGCCTTACACTTGGTGAGGGCATGGGCGGAATGACACCACAACAACGTGAAGATTGGATGAGACAAACAATCATAGAAGGTATGCGTTTAGCCGGACGCAAACTAAAACTGGTTCATCGCATTCCTTTCTCAAGTACAACAGGCTCTTTAAGCACAACCAGCATTGAAACAGAAAAAATGACCAGGAAGGCAATAGAAGAGGAAGGAGAGTATCCTTTCCTAGAGCCGCCGATATATGCTGACTTAAAATACAACTGGTCTCATGCACATTCTACACCTAAGCTGGTTAAGGTGCATGGAGGTAAATTGTATGATACATATTTTAAACCGGAGCCGCAAAATTATAAAGTCACGTGGACGGCAAGGAATGAAGATTTCTTTTGTTTGAGATGGGGTGTTCCTGATTTCATACGAGCACATGTTGCTGAAAACAGTCATTCATACGTTGGAGGTTATTTTATAGGTTCCGAAACTTATATTCCTGCTAAAGATTATTTTACTAAACCAGGCATCAAGGTAAACTGGAAGTATGCGTTTGAAAGGCAGTGGTTGTTTTATAAATTATGGGGAAGGTTATTATACAATCCTGAGACACCTGATTCTATATTTCAAAATGAATTCACCTACCGCTATGGTAAAGATGGAAACAATTTGTTAAAAGCGTTTTCACTTGCCGGAACAACGCTATTACGCCTTGGTTCGTTGTTTGATTTTACTATGGATTTAACCCTTTACACTGAAGGTTTTATGGCGCTGGATAACAGTGTTAAACGGGTTGAATATATATCGGTTGACCGGTTGATAAACCAGCCCGTAACAGACCCTGATTATGTTTCTGTTGCTGATTATATAAAAACAA
>JANPIA010000116.1:0-2134 GCA_031424735.1 Segetibacter sp. | reverse complement strand
GATACCAGTTTGTGAACGATATTTTTGGAGGTTCTATTCCACGTGAATTCGTTCCAGCTATTCAGAAAGGTTTCGAGCAATCAATGAATACTGGTGTTCTTGCAGCTTATCCTGTAGAAAGTATGAAAGTACGGGTATTCGACGGATCGTTCCACGCAGTTGACTCTGATGCTATGTCTTTTGAACTTTGTGCTCGCCAGGCCTTCCGTGCTGCTGGTAAAAAAGCTAAGCCGGTATTACTGGAGCCAATCATGAAAGTTGAAGTTATTACACCAGACCAATACATGGGTGATGTAACAGGTGACCTTAACCGTCGTCGTGGTATGTTGGAAGGAATGGATAGCCGTAACAACTTACAGGTGATTAAAGCTAAAGTTCCATTGAGTGAGATGTTTGGCTATGTAACACAATTGCGGTCGTTGTCATCAGGTCGTGCAACTTCAACCATGGAGTTCAGTCATTATAACCCTGCACCCAACAACGTTGCAGAGGAAGTAATGGCTAAACAAAAAGGCAAGTTGAAAGTGGAAGATTAAGGCGAGTTGTACGTTGTACATGATACGTTATAAGTGAAAGCCCTGCTGCGAAGCGGGGCTTTTTCGTGTTTCTATAGGTTTTATCTTTATAAAAAATGTAGTATGTCTGCATTGGAATTAGAAGTTTATGAAATTTTAAAAAATCGCTTTTCAGATAAAGAGGCTGCGAAGGTTATTGAGTTTTTTGAAGCGAAAGCGGAGGAGAAATACTCACAGAAGAAAGATGTATTGGCAGCAAAAGAGGATATAGGAATAGTACGAAAAGAAATAGCGGAAGCAAAATCCGATACTATAAAATGGATGTTTATTTTTTGGATTGGACAGTTGGCCGCCACCGCGGGAATTATTTTTGCTTTTTTAAATACTTATCTGAAATGACAGCGATCGATCCTTCCATCTAATTATCGATCAACTTAATCCCCGTTTGTGTAAAAATGATCTTCTGCTCTTTGTATAATTTTCCTGTAGTCATTTTAAAAGTCTTCTTACTCATTCCAAAAAAAGAATACACGTCCTCCGGATTAGATTTATCGTTGTATGGCAGGTAGCCACTATTCTCCCGCAGCAACCTGAGTATTTTATCCGTCTCCCCTTCCACCCTTGTATACCCGGGTTTGCCAATCACCACATCAATCTTATTATCTGGTCGTATCTTTTTTACGTACCCTTTAAACGTATCGCCAATGTCAATTTCGCGGTAAACTTCATTAAAGTGAAGAACTCCTGTATGCAAATGGTTGATGATTACCACATACCCAATATCCGTTCCTCTATAAATCGTCAGGTCCACTTCATCCATTTCCTTTACGGTCAACTTTTCATTGCTTAACAGCCAGTCAATTTTTTCTGTAGCCGCTACCCTACCCGTTTGCTCATCCACATAAATTTGTATAAAGTATTTACCACCTACCTGCATGCCCGAAAGTTGTTTTGACTTAGGCACAAACAAATCCTTCATCAAACCCCAATTTAAAAATGCGCCCTGGTTGGTAACCGTTACGGCAGTTAGCTTTGCTATTTCACCTACTTTAGCAAATGGTTTTTGGGTGGTTGCTATCAAACGGTCTTCTGAATCGTGGTAAACAAAAACAGTCAATTCATCATCTTTATTTAACCCAGGCGGAACAAATCTTTTAGGCAATAAAATTCCCTCTTTACCATCATCAAGATAAAAGCCAAACTCTACCTCCCTCAAAACTTTAAGTGTGTTATAATCACCAACTTTTATCATATATTTTTTCTAAAGCAATAAAGATACAATTAGCCGATCAGCAATCCGGTAAACATCATAAAGGCTTTGCCCATCATTGCTTTGGGTGATCTGTAGACTATATGGATTAACCAAAGGAGGGATATTATAAAAAGTAGTTAATCCGTAAGCTTTTTCAACTTCTCCTCATTAACAATGCAATATTGCTTACCAGAAACCATTATCAAATTTTCCTGTACCAGTTCATTCATAATACGAAATGCTGTTTCATAAGCAGTTCCAACAAACGATGCAAGGTCGTTCCTGCTTATATTTATCTGTATAAAATTTTCATCGTTTACGCCAAACCTGTTTTTAAGTTTTAGCAAGGCATAAGCTATGCGGCCTT
>JANPIA010000115.1:0-3868 GCA_031424735.1 Segetibacter sp. | reverse complement strand
TCTCCAGGGACAGTTACGACCACTCTAAAAAGCCTAACGCTCTACCCCGAGGTTATGTAGTGTACGCGCTTCCCGGAAAGAACTAACGGACATAGGGCAGGATTTGCAACTAAGTCAATTTGGATAGATAATAAACGGGGCTGCCTCAAGCATTGAGGCAGCCCCGTTTATTTGCATTTTTAACCTATGGGTATGTACTTTAGATTTTCATTAATTGTCACTTTACAGATCAAAGCGCAAACCTTCATCTTTGATCAATAAACTTCATTTAGAGTACACTTGCCTTACAATTTATCTATTGTCATCTTCACCCGCTACATCGTATCCTCTCCATTTATAAGCCTTCGCAAGTTTTGAAGCGGATGGCCATGCAATCTTATGCTGGTCACTTGCTACCCATTTGCGCCGGTTCTCTTCGGTGTCAAATGCAATTTGAATGGAGTAATTATATTCTGTTGGTTCGGCTTCAATTGATTTACTGAGATCAGCCGGAAAAAGTCGAAGAAGTTTCGACCAGAGATATCCTTTCTGGACTGTCATAGCTGGAACGTAAATTGAATGATACATTTTCTCAAATGCATCGCTATTTTCCTTGCTAACAGTAAAGTCCATTTGCAATGCAATACCCCTGGACTTTGCTACCTCAGGCGCCTTATTTTTTGTAGGAGAAACACCAACTACAAGCAACTCCAAATCGCTGGTGCCAGTGTTAGTTAACTTCATTGTTTCACCTAACATTACCCCAAACGCGTCGTCGGCTTTGATAGCTGCAGAGTCGCCATTAACACTAACACTGCCTGATCCATTCATTACGTAATACACTTCTTCTACACCTTCTAATTGGCGTGACCCACCTGAGCCGCCTGCAGGAATAATAACATGATCAACATGGTTCCATGTTGTACCGAATACACCAGGGCCAAGTTCGCGACGATACAATGCGCCATTTCCAGGGTAAACGGTATTGTTCACCCGCATAGCATCTCTTTTTAGCTGGCTTGAAACAAATACCGGAATAGGATCAAGTTTCGCTCCTACACGGGTGTCGCCAAGATCAAAGTTTTCTGCACGACCTTTTACCTGGCTAACGGCGAAGTTCAGCCACTTCACAGGTTGCCCTGTTGCATTATAAATAGCGTGTGCATCGCCTAATTTACATGGAACAACGGCCGGCGCTTTCAATTTGGAAGTATGTCCGTTAATAGTAAACTCTGCTTCTCCACTAAGCAGCACATACATCTCTTCAATACTATGATGGAAGTGATGGCCAATACCACTTTTGGCTTCTATTGTACCTGCATGCAGGTAGAGAAAGTTGCTAGACAAAGCTTGTCGACCAATCAACTCGGTAAATCCCATTTTGCCAGCACCGGCGTGTACTGCAGTCAACGACCTATATTTTGATGGATCGTTTTGTACAATTCGTTTACCAATTGCTTGTGCAGAGACCGGTATATATATAACGGCTGTAAGTAATACTAAAAGTAATCGATTCATAATGCTATTTAATTTTGAATGGTGTGATAGAAGAGAAATGAGATTACGAGAGTAAAGCTTTAAGATCATGATTTTAAACTGATCTTTTTTCCTGTTTTCACTGCTTTATATATCGCATCCAGAATTTTTAAATCACGTAAGCCTTCTTCACCATCTACCGGTATAACAGGTTGTTTGTTTTCTAAAATAATGGCCGCCATTTCTTCCATTTGAACCGTTTGATGGGTAACATGAGGACGTTCAATTTCTCCTTTGTTGCTGCGAGCTTTAATAGGTCCATAACCATGGGCCGGTGCTATTTCAGCAAAGCCATTGTCGCCGTTTAAATAAAAGCGATCCAAATTGTTCATAGCATAGGTAGACAGGCACGAAGCGATAGCGCCACCCGGGAAGCCTAATTGAAACTGTATCGTTTCATCCACTCCTTCTTTAAACTTGATCGTATCTGTTTTGGTTTCCTGGGCCGTCACCCAAATTGGTTCTTCACCTACCATGTAACGTGCGCCGTTGATTGCATAAATGCCAATGTCCATCATTGAACCGCCGCCGGATAGGATTTTTTTCAGTCGCCATTGTGTAGGATCACCTATTCGAAAGCCTGATAAACCCTGGAAGAACTTTATCTTCCCCAATTCTCCTCCACTTCGCATCTTAACTACTTCCAGCGTTTTAGCTTCAAAGTGCATGCGGTAACCTACTAAAAGTTTTACTCCGCCCTTCCTGCAGGCATCAACCATCTCCTGTCCCTGCTTTGCATTCACCGCCATTGGTTTTTCGCAGATAACATGCTTGCCAGCTTTGGCGACCCGAATCACCTGGTCATGGTGCAGCGCATTAGGAGTGATCACGTAAACTGCATCAATATCGGGGTTGTTCTTAATGTCGTCGAAGTTTCCGTAATTGTAACAATTCTTCTCAGGAATGTTGTACTTCTGTTGCCACGCAGTAATTTTAGAAGGAGTGCCACTGATAATACCAACCAGTTTTGCCCTTTTGCAATCTTTCATTGCTTCTGCAACCCGTGTTCCGTAGCTACCTAAACCCATAATAGCTACCCGCAACACTTCACCTTCGTACACTTGATTTTCAAAACGGGTAAAGTTTGCTTTAGATAAAACAGGGAGTGCAACGAACGGAAAAACTATTTTTTGCAGGAATCCACGACGAGTACTCATAAGATTTATTTTATGTTTTACACCAATTCATTGCTATTGTTTGGCGGTTACCAGCTTTGGCATTTCATAGTATCAGCGTTGCGTCGCAATCACTTTATCTGCACGTCAATGTTTATCCAATAACTATAGGTGTAAGTATAAATACCCGGGAGAAAATGAACGGGAAACGGCCCTGCGCATCCAGTTATAATCACGCTTTGCTGCCGTGTCCCGGTTCATCTTTTTATTAAAAATGGTTATGCTTTTTAAAGCCCTTTGCTCATTGTTTATACAAAGAATGGAACATCAGCCAGTGCATATTTCTTCATTCCTTCTTCATTCAAATCAACACCAATACCTGGTTTTTCGGAAACAGTAATGAAGCCATCTTTCACCCATTCGCCATCATATGTTACAATCTCTTTCCACATTGGGTTTGTGTGGAAATATGCTTGCCACTCAAGTATCATAAAGTTAGGGACCGATGCGCAAACGTGGCAAGAAGCCATGCAGCCAAGGAATGATGCTACCATGTGTGGCGAAAACGGTTTGTAGTATAAATTGGCAAGGTTAGCAATACGTTGTCCTTCGCCTAAGCCTCCGGTCTTTTGCAGATCAGGCATTACGATATCTACAGCCCCAATTTCAAGTGCTCTTCTAAAGCCATAAGCCATGTAGTTGTTTTCACCATAACAAATTGGAATGCTGGTACCTTCAACAAGCGATTTATATATGTCTACATTCTCTGTAGGCATGGGCTCTTCAAGCCACATCAAATTATATTTTTCTAAACGTGCGGCGACAGCTTGTGCAGTTATGTAATCATACCTTCCATGCATGTCAATACAGATATCAATCTTAGGCCCGACTGCTTCCCTTGCCGCTGCAACCTGTTCTTCCATTCTTATCAATTCACCAGGACTCATTGTCCAGTTGTAACGGTCATATTTGTTTGGATCGGCTGCCTCGTCAATATCATATTTAATAGCGTTGAAACCCATGCTTACACCCTTCTTTCCTGCTTCCTGGTACTCCTTAACCGGCGGGTTCCTGATAGCATAGAAAACTGTATCGTAGTAAACCCTGATCTTATCACGAAACTTTCCGCCTAATAACTGGTACACCGGTACACCTAATGATTTGCCGGCAAGATCCCAAAGGGCAATTTCTATAGCAGATAATACGGCGATGTACATACCCGCCTGTGCTCCCTCGAA
>JANPIA010000114.1:0-3981 GCA_031424735.1 Segetibacter sp. | reverse complement strand
CCTATTAAAGCGTTGTATGCAATATAATTAGACTATACTTACTTCAAATGTTCAACGAATATTTTAGATTAAAGTCAGAAGAATTACTAAATGAACTCTCGCAAGTAAAGACATTTATTAAAAAACATAATCCAACTATCGGTATCCTTACTGAAGAAATTCTTAGAAAATTTTTGGTCACATTTCTTCCAAAGGGCATTTCTGTAGAACAGGGTTTTGTTGTTGGAGCATCTGGAGAACTTTCGAAACAAATAGATATTCTTATTTATGATAGCCACAGGTTTGCACCTTATTACCGAATAAATGATATTGTCGTAATTCCGAGCACTTCAGTTATTGCTGTCATAGAAGTTAAAACTACTGTCAAAAGCAAAACTGCCTTTCACGAGATAATCAATTATTTCTATTCTATATCAAAGCAATTACACTACAATGCTAGCAAACACCTATTCATTTACAATTCGGCAACCGTAGGTATGTTAGAAGATTATTTTCATTCTTATAGGCATATAGGCGACTATCAAAAGTTTGACCATGACACGTTTCAAAATCTTCCAGATGTTATTACTGGTATAAATTCTTCGTACCACCTGGAAAAAGATTACGTAACATTTGAGAGTGATAAAATGGTATCCGTTCAGCCAAGTACATATTGTTCTGCCTGGCATCGCTTCGTTCCTTTGTCAATAAAAAGTTATGCAAAGAGAAGCTGGGTTTAGGGAACAAATGTTTAGCATGATTGGTAATTGGCAGCAGAGCGGACTTAGCCAGAAGGCATTCTGCGCTCAGCACGATATCCGTTATCATGTCTTTCATTATTGGTACAAAGTTTACCGCAATACCCATGCTTTGTCCCAGGCTTCTTTTGTTAAGCTGCAGATTACTCCATCGCCAGGCTTGTCGTCGGCAGAATTGATTTGCACCGATGGCAAACGCCTCGTGTTTCATCAGCCGGTTAGCGCCGATTATTTAAAGGCCCTGATCAGTTAAGCATGCTGCATCTTTCATCAAACTGTAATTATTATTTGTATACCAGTACTGCCGATATGCGCAAAGGCATCGACAGCTTAGGCGGGCTGGTAACATCTTGCATGCAATTGAATGTGCTCAGCGGTTCGGTCTTCATCTTTCTAAATAAAAAACACAACCAGGTAAAGCTGCTGTTGTGGGAAGGTGACGGGTTCTCTATTTATTATAAACGCCTTGAAAAAGGCACCTATGAACTGCCTGCTTTTGAGGATAAAAATGATAGTCTTTCCATCAGCGCCCAGCAACTTCAATTCATTCTGCAGGGCATCTCGCTGAAGAGTATTCGAAGGCGCAAACGTTATCAACATTTTGCCCCTGAAAGTGGATAAAAACTGTATTGATATTGCAGGTATATTTCTTTGTTTTGCCTTCATAGAAAATGCAGCAAGCCACCATCATACCAGTTGATTACAAAAGCCTTTATGAAGGTGCTGTTGTACAAATAGAACAGCTAAAACTTCAATTGGCACAGCTACAAAAGATGGTGTTTGGCAGCCGTCACGAACGCTTTATACCCGACAGTGCTGCAGTGGCTCAACAGCTGGCCTTAGGTTTACAAGCCGAAGCTGTAGGTGAGCGTACTGTTACCACACAAGAAGTAATGGTTACAAAAACCAACATCAATGTAGAAAAGAAAGCGCATCCCGGCCGCATGGCATTGCCTGCCGATTTACCTCGTGAAGTGATTGTAATAGAGCCTACAGAAGATGTAAGCAATCTTACAAAAATAGGCGAAGAGATTACCGAGCAACTGGATGTTACTCCTTCTAAATTTTTTGTACGCCGCTATGTCCGCAACAAATATGCCCGTCCGAACGGTTCATCCGGGCGGGCACTACCTAAAAACGAAGGTGTTCTTATAGGCAAGCTGCCATCGCAGCCTATCGACAAATGCATGGCCGGCCCCGGTTTACTGGCGCAGGTGATTATTGATAAATATGTGGACCATCTTCCCTTGTATCGCCAGGAGCAACGCTTTAGCCGGGTGGGTATTACACTGGCTCCTTCTACGCTTTGCAACTGGAAAAGCAGTGTCTGCCACCTCATCACTCCATTGTACGATGCATTGGTGAAAGAGGTGTTGCAAACCAGTTACCTGCATGTAGATGAAACACCCATCAAAGTGCTCGATCAGGACAAGGCCGGCACCACCCACCGCGGATACTTTTGGGTCTATCACAACAGTCATCAAAAAATAGTCATCTTCGATTACCGAAAAGGACGGGACGGAGCAGGCCCTTCGGAAATACTGAAATATTTTAAAGGACATCTGCAGGCAGACGGCTACCAGGTATATGAAGACTTTGATGACAGTTCGGGTATTACGCTGTTGCATTGTATGGCCCATGCCCGAAGAAAATTTAGTGAAGCCCTGCTAAACGATAAAGGTCGCAGCGAGTATGTATTGCAGCACATGCAGCAGTTGTATGCCATAGAACAACAGGCGCGGGATAAAAAGATGTCTTTTGAAGAAATTTATCAATTACGCCAGCAGCAGGCTGTGCCCATATTGGAGCACCTGGGCAAATGGATGAAAGAAGCTTATGTACAGGTAACACCTAAGAGCAGCATAGGCAAAGCGCTTGCCTACAGTATAGAGCGATGGGAAAAACTATGCATCTACACCACCAATGGCATGCTTTACATAGATAACAACCCGGTTGAAAACGCTATACGGCCTATAGCCATAGGTCGCAAGAATTACCTCTTTGCCGGCAGTCATGATGCGGCACAGGAAAGTGCCATGATCTACTCCTTACTTAGCACCTGCAAAATGCATAACATCAATCCATGGGAATGGCTCAAAGATATCCTCACCCGTCTGCCTGACCATCCCATCAATAAAATAAAAGACCTGCTGCCACATAACTGGAAGCAGCAAAATTAGGCACCTCATTTATCCTTACCAATATGTACTTGCTTGCAGGGATACTCTACAAGGAATAATTGAGGCTTTGGAGGAATCGAAAATTCATGAAACATCGAAAGATTTATTGGCCAATTTTAAAACAGGTGTTGTAGCAAAGTACGAGGCCGATATTAGAGAAGCTGACGGTAGTTTAAATTGGTACAAATTATTGAAAAAAATAAATGGTTAGCAGTGAAAAATTAGTTAGTGTCAAAACAATTCAAGTTGACAAGTTTTCTGCACTTCATTTTCGTAGTAATCAAAATCACCTGCGAAGGATTGTCCGTTTTTCCAGAAAGTGCGGGTTCTCACATGAGGACGCAAATGTTTAATGCTATTTGTGCAAACAGGTTTTTTAGCCATTCCCATTTCTTCGATCTTTCCTAATAAATCTGAAATTACCTCCCCCGCAACTTGCCCTAATCTCACTGGTACTGCATTTCCAATTTGCCTGAATTTGGCGGTTGTAGTTCCTTGAAAAATCCAATCTTTTGGGAACTCTTGAATTGCCGCTGCCTCTCCGACAGAAATTGCACGAAGTTCTGATGGATGGCACATACTTGTACCAGCATGATTTGGCATAGTAACGACAGTAGGAGAAGGAAAACCAAATGACAGTTTTCTCCAATAGGCACTTCTTCCACCTTTTAAGTACCAGCTTTTACCCATCGATTCCTTTTGTATTTCTTCAGTTAGACTTCTCCAGTTACCACCAGGTGGGACAAGTGCCAAATATTTTAATTTGCGTGGGCTAAAGTTCATGACTTCGGGGCAAGGGTCTTCAAAGTTGGATTCAGGCCCGATAACTTCTCCGAGAGTAATGAAAGGAGGTAAACTATCGTCAAGTCTGTTGCTGTAAATTGGCTCTGGAAATTCTACATTATATCCGTATCGATTTCCAATAAGTAAAACTCTTTCACGGATTTGAGGTGCCCCATAATTAACAGAATTAACTATAAAACAATTAACGTTATAACCGATTTTATTGAACTCCCTAAAAATTAATCTTAAAAGAGAGCCATCTTGATAATAATCTTCTGGAA
>JANPIA010000113.1:0-7496 GCA_031424735.1 Segetibacter sp. | reverse complement strand
GGTGTACACCCCATCGTTATTGGTAGTAGTTGCAGCACTGGTACCTTTTACAGAAATGGTAGCCCCAACCAGGCGTTCGCCTGTGGAGGCATCTGTTACCTTTCCGGTAACCTTGCCGGATTGTGCCATCGACACAAGGTTTAAAAATACTCCCAGTAACAGGAATAACATTTTTCGCATAGTTGTATTTTTTAGTTGATTGAAAAGCATGGTTTTTTATTTTAAAAATTCTTTAATGGCATTACAGAACAACAACGGTTTTTCAAACGGAAGCATATGACCTGCATTTGGAACTACGGTAACATTAATGCGGGGTACACTATCCGTTGCTACCTTAATAATATTTTGTTGTGTTAGGGTTGGATGAAGAAGTTTATTCGGGATGAGGTTATCCTTCTCCCCCATTACTAACAATACCTGTTGTGTAAGCTGGCTAAGGCTTTTTTTCACCGGATGATCCAACATACCCTTAACCCCTTTTACCAGCAACCCGTAATAGTTATCAGCTCCCGGGCACGTTTTCAACTTTAACCGGTATTGAATGAGACTCTCCGTTTCTGCGGGCATTTCAAAAAAGTTATTCTTAAAACTTGCTCTTATGGCAACGTCATCCTGTCCCTTGAAAAAGGCGGTGGTTGTATAGGTATTTAGCAAGGTGGCTTCGCTGGCGGTAAAAGTTTCGAGCCCTGCAGGGTTTACCAAAACCAATCGCCTGATATTTTTCGGGTACGCCAAACCCGCTATTACAGCTACCTGTCCCCCCATAGAGTGACCAATGATATCAAACGATTTTATTTTCAGCTTCCGCGTAAGCTGCACGGTTGCATCGGCATAAAAAGCAAGCTGATCAGTTGGGTTGTTTTGGTTTTGAGACGCAGAATATCCGTAGCCGGGCAGGTCAACCGCAATGCAACGGTAATGTGCAGATAGCAACTCTATGCTTTTCATCCAATGCGAAATATTGCCACCAAGCCCATGAACAAAAAGCAATACTTTTCCTCTGCCCTTCTCTACATAAGCCATTTCTACCTTATTATCCAGCATCAACTTATGTACAGGCAAAGCATACTTTGGCAGGCACGTATCCTGCGCGGCCAGTTGTAATGATATCATTACAAATACACTAAGCAACAAGCACCGGCTCTTCATGTGTAACAGTCGTTTTCGTTTTTGATCTCAACAAGAAATATAATAGCGTTCCTACAGTTAATGAACAAATTATTGCCAGTGCGGATGCAATGCCGGGGTTCCTGGTACCGCTTTGCATGTAGGGTGTAAGCCTGCCGTAGTAAACGCCAAAGTGAACAACAACGGCAGTTATGGATGCTGCCATCGGAACAGCTTTAGGTACCTGCTTTAAGAATATTCCAAACACTACCGGTACAAACGCGGCAGAGAAAAAAGCATACACTCCATTCTGTGCAAAAATGCCAACGCTTAAATCGGGTTGCAACAATTGGTTGTACGAAACATAGCCAGATACCAAAGCAAGGGCTGCAATAACAATACGGTTGAATGCAAGCTCGGAGATGATACCGCCTGTTTCATTTTTAATAAAGTGCCTGCCCGTTAATGGTTTTATAAGATCTGAGGTAAACGTGGTGCTTAACGATTGGATCAATCCCTCCAGGGTTGACATGCCTGCGGAAATCATTCCTAACACGATAACTACAGCAACGTAAACTGGGAAACGCCCGACAACAAAAGAGGGCATCACACCATCTAGCGGAATTTTTTTACCATTAGCCATCAGTTCCGGAAAAAAGATACGTGCATAAAGCCCTGCAAATACTACAAGGAAGAAAAGCGCCTGCACGATGATGGTAACCGTTAAAAACCTATTGACGTCCTTATCCTTTTTTAGAAACAGGGAACGCATTAGTATGTGCGGCTGGCAAACAATAGCCACGCCCACGATCATTTGTGCTATCACCACTTCAAAAAAATCTCGGTATAAAGGGCTGGTACCGTTAAAAGGCAACGCCAGGTTTGGATCGATCGCGGTCAGTTTTTCGAGCAACGAATGGACACCCCCGGCAAAATGCTCATAGCCTGAAGTAAGCAGGATAATGGCTACGCAAACTTTTAAACATGCCTGTACCATGTTGGTGTACACCATGGAATTGGCGCCACCAAACATCATGTATCCAAATGTAAAACAAACTATACAAACCAGGGTGGGCAATATCTCCACGTTTAACGACCGTGAAATTACCTGCGTTAATCCAACACAGATCAATACTATAAAAGCGATCATCAGCAACGATAAAAATGCAAAGTATAATGTAATGCCTTTGCTGTTGTAGCGAATACCTATCCATTGCCCCAGGGTTTTTGCCTGTATGTTATGACCAATTTTTCGAAAGCGCTTTGAAAGGATAGCAAGTGAAATTAAAGTGCCGATGGGAAGAAATACACCCATAGACAAAAACGCGCTGATACCATAGTAGGCTACAAAACCAGGGTTGATAATAAAAGTAGCAGCACTGCTCATGGAAGCTGCTAAAGAAAACCCGAGGATAATAGGATTGAAATTGATATTACCTACCGCATAATCATTCATGTTTTTGGTGCGGATGGCACCACGCACAACAAAAAAAAGAATGAAGGTTGCATAGGCAGCGAGGCAAATCCAAACCGCGGTAACCATTAATGGCGAAGCCAGGTTATTCATAAAGACAAACAATTAATCGTCACCAATATTATCTATAGCATTTGTAACAATGCAGGCAAACTCGTGATCGCATGTTTACAGAAGGTGAATGAAGGAATACGGGAGGTGAATGAAAATAACAATAGCTTTATATTAAGCACCTATTCCACAATATTCAACCAATAAAAACAGAACCATACATACTCGGTATTGACATTGGCACCGGCAGTGCTAAAAGCATAGCCGTTAATCTAATGGGCGAACATTTATGGGTTGCGCAGTTTCATTATGAAACCAAAGTTCCTAACACAGGGTTTGCTGAACAGGACCCCGAAATAATCTGGCAGGCTTTTATAAAATGCATCAGCAGCCAGGTTGCCAATCAAAATACACAACCATTTGCCATTACGCTTAGCAGCGCAATGCATAGCCTTATACCCGTTGATAAAAATGGAGATGCCCTTGCAGATATGATAACATGGGCTGATGGAAGAAGTGCCGATATTGCTTTACGCATAAACCAATCGGCAAAAGGTGAAACTATTTACCGAACCACCGGCACACCCATACATGCAATGTCGCCGCTTTGCAAAATCATTTGGTTACGCGAAAACAAGCATGACCTATTTGAGAAAACATACAAATTTATTTCTATCAAGGAATTTATCTGGTTCCGGTTATTCAGGGAGTTCAGGGTAGATGTTTCCATTGCCTGTGCAACAGGTTTGTTTGATATTATTAAGAATGTTTGGAACAAGGAAAGTTTGGAACTTGCAGAAATAACGGAAGCGAAACTATCAACCCCAGTTAGCTGCAGCTATACCAATAGCAGTATTTCCCCTTCGTCACAAAAACTCTTTAACCTGTCTGCCGAGGTTCAGTTTATCATTGGTTCGAGCGACGGTTGCTTCGCCAACATTGGCAGCAATACCCTGCAACAACATAGAGCCGCAGTTACAATAGGTACGAGTGGCGCTGTTCGCCTAACCAGCAAAGTTCCCATTTATAATTACGGCGCCATGAGCTTTAATTACAAACTGGACGACGACACCTTTGTTTGCGGAGGAGCAATTAACAACGCAGGCAACGTGCTGGATTGGTTCATCAAAAACTTTTTAAAAAATGAGCTAAACGCGGAAAGTTATATTCGCCTGTATGAGGAGATTGAAAAGGTAACCCCCGGAACTGGTAAGTTGATTTTTCTACCGTACCTGAATGGTGAACGTGCCCCTCATTGGGATTCAAAAAGTTGCGGGACGTTTTTTGGTATCAAATCACATCATACAACAATGGATATGGCCAAAGCTGTTGTAGAAGGTATATGTTATGCATTGTTTGAAGTATTGCAGGCGTTGGAAAGCAATAAAAACATTAGCCAACTAAACGTAAGTGGCGGTTTTACTTCGTCGGATGTTTTGCTGCAAATATTAGCCGATGTTACCGGCAAACGAATTTGCATTACAAACATTCCCGACGCATCTGCCATGGGGGCCGCTTTTTTTGGCTTAAAGCAATTGAAACTTGTCAGCGACT
Source organism: Segetibacter sp. (assembly GCA_031424735.1). Lineage (GTDB taxonomy): Bacteria > Bacteroidota > Bacteroidia > Chitinophagales > Chitinophagaceae > Segetibacter. The sequence goes on along the minus strand of JANPIA010000113.1, from coordinate 3,310 downwards.
ATCCGACCTTTTTCAAAAAAGAAAATCCCATATTTTTTGATCCATCAACCCAACAACATGAAACTTACAAACAACACTTTGCTATTTATAAGGAGCTATACCAAAATTTGAAAGTAACCATGCACAAACTTCACCAACTCAATTCAAAATAATGCCGTTGTTTGTCGTTTTAATAGCCATCCTTCTGCTGCTTATACTCATCATCCGGAAAGTAAACCCGATGATCGCGTTGCTGATTGTTTCGCTGTTAACAGGTGTGCTTTTGGGTATGCCCGCCCCTAAAATAATTTCGTCCATAACCGATGGTGTTGGTAATACATTAGGCGGTGTGGTATTGGTATTAGCGCTTGGGGCTATGCTGGGAAAGCTGATTGAGGAAAATAGTGTATCGCAAAAAATTGTACGTGTTTTATTAAAGTTTTTCGGACTTAAAAATATTCAGTCGGCTGTTTTGCTAACGGGCTTATTGGTAGGCATTCCTCTTTTTTACAATGCCGGTTTTGTAGTGCTCATTCCGCTGGTGTTTGCACCTGCATCTGCAACCAACCTTCCTAAACTTTATGTGGGCATACCTATGGCTGCTGCCTTGTCGGTCACACATGGGTTTCTCCCTCCGCATCCCGGACCGGTTACACTGGCTACTATTTTTGGAGCGGACATTGGCAAAACGCTTTTGTATGGCTTTATGATAGTGGTACCGGTGGCAATAATTGCGGGCATTATTTTTCCACGTGTGATTATCAAACTTACCAAACGAGATGAACCAACAACACGCTATGATTTTAACGATGAAAAACTTCCTTCTACTCTTCTGAGTTTTGTAATTGCACTACTTCCTGTTATTCTGATATCCATAGGAACCGCAGCTACCAACCTTTTACCATTTAATACAGCAACAGGATTTTTTTCCTTTCTATCCGACCCGGCAATTGCATTGTTATTAACCATTTTGTTTACCATACTTATCCGGAAAATGGCTATGGCAAAAGCAATGGAATTATGCGTTGATGGTGTTAAGAATGTAGCAATGATTATAATGATAATAGCCGCAGGCGGGGCTTTTAAGCAGGTTCTTATTGATAGTGGTATTGGTGAACATGTTAAATCTATTGCAGGCGCCCTGTAACTTTCGCCGCTGCTGTTTGCCTGGATCATAACGGCATTACTGCGGGTTACATTAGGCTCGGCGACAGTCGCCGGCTTAACAGCATCGGGTTTGGCGTTGCCGTTAATTACAGCAGGAGTTTCCCCTCAATTGATGGTACTTTCTGTTGGCGCGGGAAGTCTCTTCTTCTCACATGTTAACGATACCAGCTTCTGGATGTTTAAGGAATATTTTGATCTTAGCTTGAAGGAAACCTTCCGCATCTTGAAGGTTTTGGTTACCATTGTTTGGGTTGCCGGTTTAATTGGGGTGTTGTTGTTAGATCAACTACGTTAGTGCAATACCATCTGCAATAAATTTTATAAAAACGAAAGCCGGTTCATTAACTCATCGCGATGTGTTTTACCAATCGGGATCTTGGTATTATTCAGCAGCAAGTCGTTCTCTTCAATAGCTTCCACTTTATCCAGGTTAACTATGTACGACCGGTGAACCCGTACAAATTTACCTGCAGGGAATTTATCCTCAATTACTTTGAGTGAAGAGTTGAGAAGAAATTTGGCGTTAGCGGTAAATACCATTGCATAAATGTCGGAAGCTTCCACCCACAAAATATCTTTAAGCAAAACCTTTTCGAGCCGCTTATTGTGTTTTATAAAAATGCCATCATCCATCGTCAGGTTATCCTTAAATGGAACAGGTTCCGGCAATTCAACGTTTTTCTTTGCAGCATTGTGTAAGGTGATTTCGATGGTAGCATACAACGACTCCGTGCTTACCGGCTTTACCAGGTATGCATAGGGGTCAACAAGCTTAGCTTTATCGATGGTATGAGAGTCGGCAAGTGCAGTTAAAAATATAAAAGGCAAATGGTGATGATGTTTTAATTGTTTGCCCACTTCAATGCCCGAAATGTCGCCGGCAAGATCAATATCCAGCAAAACAATATCTGGTTTTAATAAAGAAAGTTGTTTCAAAGCTTCTTCACCCGTATCAAATGTTGCCAGCACATCAAATCCGATATCGGCTAAAGAGTATGATATCTCCTTTGCAATGATCCAGTCATCCTCAACAAGTACCACTTTTATTCCTGCCATAATTTATGTACAATATTCAAATGAAATTAAACCTATACATTTATTGGGTGCATTTCAATTTGTCACAGCTATTCCGTCAGTGCGACGAGGTAAAGGTCTGCAATTTGAAATACACTCCATTTGTCAGCACTATTTATGTTTTCCCTCACACACATCCGTCAACAATTTATACTAATTATTTTTTGCGCAGTTTGGTGTGTGAATGCCAGCGGGCAAAACATAATTACCATATTGGAAAAAGGACAAACCTATGCAAGCACAGGGCGAGACATAGTATGGGTGGATGATAATAACCGTTCGCTGTCTTTTGCAACAATAGCCAACCCTACCTACAAGATGGATACTTTGCTACGATCATCGGCCTCAGCAATTAAAAACAGGTGGACCAAATTTACAATTGTAAACAAAGCCGGTACCGACCAGGAATACTTTATTCAACTACCCAAAACCGGGCTAATCAGCGCATGGATAAAAGCAGATAATGGCAATTGGCAACAACAAAATGCAGGCAGCCTGTTGCCCTTAAATGCACGCCAGCTAAAGTCAAACACGAACGGGATCGTTGTACAGCTGTTGAAGCAACAACCCACTCAGGTAATTCTGTACCTGCAAAGTATTTATAGCATTTATCAGCAACGGGAAGTGGTATTGCAACTTCAAACCGTATCCGACTTTGAACGGCACGACAGCAAACGCCTTTTATGGCAAGGCATATTTTTAGGTACCATTCTCGTTATGGGCTTATATAACCTCATCCTCTTTTTTGCGGTAAAGGATATTAGCTACTTGTATTTCGTTTTAAGCCTGATAGGTATTGGGTTGTACTTCTCGTTTTACTACGGCATCGGCATGGAATATTTGTGGCCAGATGCGCCGCTATGGGATACCTATGCCTTTATGCTGATCGTTCCATTTAATGGTCTGACCAGGATCTTATTCACAAAAACTTATTTGCATACTTCAAAGCTATTACCACGCACAAATATTTTTTTAAACGTGCTTGCCATTATCTGCGGTGGTTTTATTGTAATGGGATTAACCATATATGTTTTTGCTATCGATCTATTGAAGCCAATGGTAAGCGTGATAGGAATACTTGGAACCTGTG
>JANPIA010000112.1:0-14502 GCA_031424735.1 Segetibacter sp. | reverse complement strand
GGTACACCGGTACACCTAATGCTTTGCCGGCAAGATCCCAAAGGGCAATTTCTATAGCAGATAATACGGCGATGTACATACCCGCCTGTGCTCCCTCGAAAATACCTCCTTTACGTATGTCGTTGAAAATTCGATGGACATTTAATGGACTTTGACCCCTGAGACGTGCACCCATTCTTTTAACCAGATAATAAGTGCCGGGTACAGCATCCACTCCTTCTCCATAGCCTACAATACCCTGGTTAGTTGTTATTTTAACATACAGGCTGTTGACGCCTCTAATAAAAGCAGGAGTAACGCTTTCGATTCTTAAATCAGATGGAGCTCCGAATTTGCCAGCATTGTCCATCGCGTGCTCCATCGGTCTACCAAAGGTTGCCAGGGGAGCAAGGGGGGCCATAGCAGCGGCAATCGCTGCTTTAGAAAGAAATGATCTTCTTGAATTGGACATTGTAATCGTTTTAAGTTTTAAAATAAGTTATAAGAGGTGCAAGGCATTTGTGTACTAAGTATTTTACACTAGTTGCTATTGGTTGGCGCAGTGGTGCTTTCTCTTTGCTTAATCATTTCCTGCACCTGTTCTTTACCTACAGGCAATTTATTAACGTTGTCTTTAAGCCATTGAGTAAAGTCTTTTTGAATCGGGTCAGCCCATCTCGCATCAATTTGGCCTGAGGTATATTTCCCCTGACGAATACGAAGCTGTCCGAACATATCTTCCAAACGAATAAGCTCGGAGCTTTTTACAACTCTCTCTGCTAAATGCGGCGGAATAAAAATAACAACGCCCAATTTACCCAACACAACATCGCCCGGCATTACTGTTACACCTTTTATTTCTGTTGGCTTGTTAATGCCTACGATCATTGTAGTTAGGTCTCTGTTTGTTCCACCACCGGGGTTATGGAAAGATGGATCGTAGCTACTAAAAAAAGATGTAAAGCCGCCAAATTCCTTTAAGCCTTCTACATCTCTAAGTGCACCGTTGTAAACAATCCCATTACCTGTTCGTGTATATATGTCCGTACCAACTCTATCTCCAATAGTAGGTCCGTTTTTCTTAGCGCCAAACTGATCGGCAACATATACATCGTCTTTTGAAAGTTGTTCTACTGCCCAAACGTTTTGGGCTCTTCTCCCTTCTTTCTTTCCCATCGAGTCAATAGCTTTCCATACATCAGGCCGACCTGGCATAAAGGTGGTGGTATATGCACGCCCTACCAATACACTGTCAGGATTGATGACCTGGCCCCAGCCATCAGCAATCTGGTACTTGAAGCCGGCCCCGCTTATAAGCGCCCATGCTTCTTCAATTGTAACAGGTTTCATTCTTTTAAGAATATCGTCTGGTACTTTAGGGCGACCGTCCGGAAAGCGTTCACCTTTCCAATCGGGGGTTAAAGCAATTAATTCTTCTTTGCTTGCTTGCACATATTGTGCATTTAGCTGAACGGAAAATATGAGGATAAAAAGTGCGAGAGACCATGTTTTTTTTGTCATAAAACGTTAGTTTATTTTTTAAAATATTAGGTGGGTTTTACTTCAGTGTTTGCTACATTTTCGGAAATATCTTCCTGGGCTAGTCCTTCATCTTTTGGTATGTGATTATGCCACCAGCTTGAAAGAAGCGATCCGGTTATATTCATCATTGGACCAAATACAGCAGGTGCTAAAGCAACCGCAGGATTAGTACTTATTTTAGATGCTAATGCTGATGCAAGACCCGCGTTTTGCATACCTACTTCCAAAGCAATAGTTCGGCTATCTCTTTCATTAAACTTTAATAACCTGGCTGACCAATAGCCTAAGAAGTAGCCAAATGTATTATGAATGAATGTTGCCAGAATAATCAAACCTCCAACCTGTAAAAGTGCATCTCTTCCTTTAGCTATGATAATGACAAGTATTAAAACAATACCGATCATTGATGTGATGGGCAGGATTTTATTTAACACTTGTGCTCGTTCTTTTAATAAGTTACGAACTACCATACCAACAGCTACAGGAATAACGACCATCTTAACCATCTCCCATACCATATCGAGGATATGAATTTTAATAAAACTTCCGCCCAGCAATTGCATGAGTAAAGGAGTAAGTATCGGGGCCAATAAGGTTGATACGGTAGTTACAGAAACCGATAAAGCCAGATTACCTCTTGATAAGTAACACATCACATTTGACGCAAGTCCGCTGGGAGAACAACCAACCAGAATAATCCCAGCTGCAATTTCAGGCGGGAAATTAAACGCATGGGCAATGCCAAAACCTACCATAGGCATGATAGTGTAGTGGCAAATACAACCTATTATAACTCCCTTAGGCATCTGTACTATGCGGGTAAAATCAGCCAAACTTAATTCAGTACCCATGCCAAACATAATAAGCTGGAGTAAGGGTACAATGATGAGGCTGAGGTTAAAGCTTCCCCACATTTTGAAGTAATGAGGATAATACATCGACAGGCTGACTGCAGCAAAAATCAGGATGGTGTATGAAAACCCTTTTAGAAATTTGTGTCCCCTGAAGGCAATTGCAAGGAACAGGAAACAAAACATAAGGAGCCAGCCTCCCCAATTGTGCAGTTGTTGGATAGTAACAAAAATCCAGGCTATTAAAAGAACGGCTGCGCCTAAATAGAAAAAACTGTAGATCGATTTTTTATTCATAGCAAGTAGTTAAGAAAAAGTTCGCTTGTATTAATTATTGTTTTGTAATTCAGCGATCGCTTCAAATTCGTCAAACAACTTCAAGCTTAATTTTTCGAAGATTGCGAAATGCTTCATGTAAACTTTGTGATGTTGTTGTTGGGGAAGAAAGCTGTCGGGCAATTTGACTGTTTCTGCTGCTTCATTTAAATTTTTATGTAACCCGATTTCGGTTGCTCCTAATAAAAAAGAGCCATAGGCTACACTATCGGAACCAGAACCTGGCTTTATATGTACAGGTTTATTAAAAATATCAGCCATCATTTGTGTCCAGAAAGGATAAGATGCAAATGTTCCGTTTGCAGAAAGACTTGTGTAGGTACGATGCTCTTCTAAAGTTTTTCCAATATTATAAAATGCATACAGTATTCCCTCAATAGTGGCACGAACAAGATGTTGCTGTTCGTGCTTTATGTTTAATCCAAAATACACAGCCCGTGCATTTGGGTTCCATATTGGCGCTCTTTCCCCTTGCAGGTATGGAAGAAAAATCAATCCTTCAGAACCTGCAGGAACCTTGCTTGCCTGATTGATTAAATCCTCCATGCAGTCTTCCATGTCGAACGCTTTTTTAAAATCACCAAATTGCTTTGCATACCACTCAAACACGGAGCCTGCATTGTTGGTGGGCCCTCCTGAAACGTAAATACCCTCAGTAAGCAGGTAATTAAAAATCCTTTGGTTTTCATCCTGCAAAACTTCTTTGCCGATTACTCTCACAGCACCACTTTCTTCAAGCGTAACAGTTGCTTTCCCGTCGCCCCACACACCGGCGCCTAATGTTGCCATACACCCATCGCTTGATCCCACAATTATTTTTACCTTATCGTGTAAGCCCAATGAAGCTCGATATTCCTTTTTTATTTTTTTCGGCGAATAAAAAACGGATACAAGGTCTGCCAGTTTATCTGCTTTAATACCGCTATGTTTTAATGCATCGGCTTCCCATTTTAATGTATGAATATTCAACATGCCGGTTGCAGAAGCCACACTGTGATCAATTACATATTCACCTGTTAGCTGTTGTATAATGTAGGTTTTGAGCGATAGAAATTTTTTTGTTGCGAGAAAGCGGTCTTTATCATTATTTTTTAACCAGGTAATTTTATTAAGGGGCGACATAGGATGTATCGGAGTGCCCGTTTCTTTGTATAATACCTTTCCCAAATCAGAATTTTTAAGATCATTTGCTTCTTTCTTTGCACGGTTATCAGACCACACAATGGCATTACCGACAGGCACTCCGTACCTATCAATAGGCAATACACTATGCATGGCCGAACTGAAACAGATGCTTACTACTTCATGCTTTTGCGGATGGACTTTTTCGTTGAGAAAGTTTTTAAGTAAATAGAGCATTGTAATAAAGATCTGTTCCGGATCCTGTTCACTGAAATCGGGCCTGGCATGAAAAGTAGGATAGGCGCCCTTTGAGGACCCGAGCATTTTTCCCTGCAAATCAAAAGCGACAACTCTAATCGCTCCGGTTCCTATTTCTATGGTGATTATGCAATCCATTTTCAAAAAATTTCGTTGTTGGGTGTTATGTGTTTCTTTCTAAATTCACTGGGCGTGTAACCAGTAAGTTTTTTGAAAGTAGTAGCAAAGTGTTGTGAGGAATAAAATCCTACATCCAATGCTATGTCAGTTATTTGCACATCTATCCGTTTCAACAATTTCAGGGCTTCCGAAATGCGGATATTGATTAAATAATTCAATGGAGAAAATCCGGTAAAGTTTTTTACTTTTTCTGAGAAAGCAGTAGTACCTAATCCTACTAAGGCTGCCATTTCTTCAACTGTCCATTGATGTGAAAGGTCTGTACGCAGGGTTTGTTCAAGCTTCGTAAATGCCTGGGGGAAATCCCTTCGGGAATTATTGTGCCGGTTTAATTGCCGTGCTAGTAAAATAAATAGCTCATCCAGTAATTGATTGATGCGTGTGACATAACCTATTTCCTGTTCTAAAAATTCATTGTGAATGTTCTGAAATATTATGCCTGCTTCTTTTAGTTTTGACAAAACCTGGCAATTGATTAATAGTAAAATCTTTCCAATTGTTGCGCATTCACTTTCTGTTAGGCCACTCCAAATTCCCATTGCCATCTTGCCATTCCGTTCCAATTGTTGCAATTCGAGCCATACCCATGAAATAGTACCTATATGAAGTAAATCTTTTTCGCCACCAAAGTTTTGACCGGGTAGAATAATAGCCAGGTCACCAGGGTAAAGTACATGATGTTGTTCCTCTATAATCCAATCATAACGTCCGTCTATTATATAATAAAAACGAACAAATTCGCAAGCTTCCTTTTTAAGAGAATCGAATTGTATAGTATTTGTTTTTTTTAAAGCAAATTCAACGATATGAGGGAAAGCATGGAGTTCTTTACATTCTTTTTTTAAAAAGTATTGATTCATGCGATCGTTAATTTCCGTAATCAGATTCTTTGCAACGATATTACTAATAAAAACGAACGGGCTTGTACAATATCCTTCGCCGGGTTTTAATGGAAGTTTTTGGTGGTGAAGTATGGATATTTTTATAACCGATTGTAGACATTTTTATTTTTTCAAAGGCCTTAACTAACATTTCTTGCTATGATGATAATACTACACAGGGAGATTTCCGCACCACTACACAAGTTGTTTTTTTTATTTTTCTTTCTGCTTTTATCTATTGCGTCTTCTGCGCAAACCATTACCGGAACCGTTATTGATAGCGATAACAAACCGGTTGGTAAAGCAACCGTACAAGTGAAAGGTACTTCCCGTTCTGTGATAACTGATGATGCGGGGCGCTTTAATGTTACTGCAGCAGGCACTGATGTTTTAGTATTCACCTCTGTTGGCTTTCTTAAGCAAGAAGTTCCGGTGAATGGAAACCGAACTATAAACATCACAATGGCAATAGACGTTGTAAACATGGAAGTAGTGGTAGTTACCGCGTTAGGTATACGTCGTGAAGCCAAACGGTTAGGTTATGCCACAACAACCGTTAAAACGGATGAGATGGTAACAAACAGGACGACAAACCCTATGGAGTCCCTTGAAGGAAAGGTCGCCGGACTAAATATCTCACCCCCGGCAGCAGGTGCCGGTGCCAGTACGCAAATAAGGTTACGTGGACAAGTTGGTTTTGCAGGTTCAAATAACGCACCGCTGCTTGTAATAAATGGTCTTCCAATCGATCAGGGCGCACGAGGCGCAGATGGTGGTGGGCAACAACGTGATCGTGGTGATAATTTATTAAACCTTAACCCGGATGACGTTGAAACCATGACCATTTTAAAAGGGTCAACTGCCTCCGCACTTTATGGCGTTAGAGCAGCTGCAGGTGCAATACTTATTACAACAAAATCTGGTGCAAAAAGCCAGGGGGTGGGTGTTGAAGTAACATCCAGCTATACCGCTCAGGAGGCAATAAATTTGATGGATCAATTTCAAACAATGTATGGTGCAGGAACAGGCGGAAACCGGCCTGCAAACGTAGGAGCCGTGAGAAGCGGTGGCCAGTTTGGGTGGGGGGCTAAATTAGATGGAGCCCCTACAGTAATTTTTGATGGAACTATGCAACCATATTCTGCTTATGAAGACAGGTTGTTCGATTACTTTCGTACAGGAGCGAATCTCACGAATACTATAGCCTTGTCCGGTGGTGGAACAACCGGTAGTTTTAGAGCATCAGTATCAAATACAGATGCAAAGGGAATTGAACCAAACAATGAATACAAAAGGAAGATTGTAAACCTTGGACTTAATCAGAATGTTACTAAGAAACTGAAGTTAACAGTTAATCTGAACTGGGCTAACGAAGAGCAGATTAACCCACCCCAAATTGGTACCCAAGGTGCGGGTTCTGTTAATTTCTTCACCCGCATGCCTATCTCTACCCCATTGTCAGCCTATGAAAACAGTGCCATAGATCCGCTTACGGGAACTGAACACCAGACTTCAGGTTTCCAGGGTACAGCACTTAATCCATATTATGCAATGCAGGCTGGTCAAAGTTGGATAAACAAAAGAGACCGCATACTAGGAACCGCTACGTTAAGATATGATTTGGCAGATTGGCTGTATGTGCAGGGAAGGTACAATTACGACTATTCAGTTGATTATACAGAAACAAAAACCCCTGGCGGAATAGGGACCAGCCTGGCTACAAATGCGGATGGCACTTTCAAAGGATCGTTTAACGTATCAGAGGGAAAGGGAACTGACGTGAATGCCGATTTCTTACTTGGCGCCAATAAAGAATTTGGAAAATTTTCTGTGGACGCAAATTTTGGAGGAAACACTTGGAGATCTGTAAATCGTAACATTAGTGCAGGCTCCAGCAATTTTATTCTCAGAGACTTCTTCTCAATAAATAATGGCTCAGTTAAAACACAAAGCGGTCCGGGCTTTAGCCAGTTCCGCATTAATTCATTGTACGGAACTGCGGATTTTGGCTACAATAGCCTGATATACCTGAGTTTCACCGGAAGGCAGGATTGGTTTTCTGTTTATAATCCGGAAAGTAACTCGGTATTTTATCCTTCAGTATCTACAAGCTTTATCTTTTCCGAGTTGTTAAAAAGTCAACAATGGCTAACATACGGTAAGTTGAGAGCTTCAGTGGCGCAAACAGGTAGCCAGCAGGGTGTTAATCCTTACGAAGGACTTTTAACTTACGGTATTGGTGCAAATAACTTCAATGGCCAGCCTACTGCTACGGTTGCACAAAACACTGCGCCGAACCCGTTCCTTACTCCCTTTAAAGTAAACGAGCAGGAAGTAGGTTTAGAAATGAAGATGTTTAATAACAAACTGAGTGTTGATATTACAGCCTTCAATAAGGTAACAACTGATCAGGTACTAAATGTGAATCTTTCCAGCGCAACAGGATATACAGGTACAAAATCAAATCTGGGCTCTCTTAGAAACAGGGGTTTAGAAACTATGATTGAATTCAGACCTATCCAATCTAAAAACTTTACCTGGCAAACTTCCTTCAACAATGCATACCTGGCAACTAAGGTGCTTAAATTAGCTCCGGGACAAAATGAATTTCTTGTACTTGACTTCAACTCAACCGGAAACGAATTCTTAGGACGCTTGTACTATACTGTAGGAATGCCGATGAATCAACTATACACGAGAACATATCTGCGGGATGAAAGTGGCAACATACTGGTAAATGGAAATGCAGGTGGTTCAAGAGGGTTTTTACGCGCAACACCAGATTACAGACCAGTTGGTAGTTCAATTCCAAAATACACTGGTGGATTGACAAATATTTTTTCTTACAAGAACTTAACTTTAGGAGTATTCATCGACTACAAATTTGGTGGTACGGTGTTGTCATCTACGGCTCTTAACTTGTTAAGGCAAGGTCTGTCTATCGGTTCGCTGGTTGGCCGCCGAGATGGCGAAGTTGGAATAGACAATACGAACTTTCCCGCACTGTATGACAATACTAAATTGCCCAACACAACGCCGGTTACAAACCTGCAGGGTTTTTATGCTGAATATAGAAATCAGCAAATCGGTGATCCATTCATTTTTAAATCAGACTTTGTTAAATTAAGAAATGTATCCTTAGCATATAATTTCAAGAGTCTTTTAACAAATGGGTCTATGCTGAAGTATGTCAAAGGATTAACTCTGTCGGCATCGGTCCGTAATGTAGCGATACTTTATAAAGACCTCCCTGGTCTTGATCCCGAAGCTATTCAGTCATCAGGCGATACGAGAGCTGGTTACGAGAACGCATCGTTACCAACTACCCGTAATTACAATATTACTTTAAACGTCAAATTTTAGTTTCTATGATAAACATAAAACAACTACTGCTTTTAGGATCGGTGGTATTTTTTTCAGCATGTGACAAGGATTTTGTGGAGATAAATACCAACCCTTATGCACCCACCACCATTAACCCGGCGTTAATCTTTGCCGGAGCACAGCGTACACATCTGGGGGGATGGGAAACAGAGCATACAATTGTTCAGCAGTTTGTCAATCCTTATAATTCAGGCGCTACGCTTGGGCCAAATTTTAATGCAGATATCGACCTCTTCAATAATGGAAAATGGGATTCATATTCAGGGCCAATCAAGAATATGATACAAGCCTTGAAGATGTTAGAAGGGACAAACAGGGTCAATCTTCAAAGCATGATCCGTATTTGGAAAGCAAACATATTTATGGGAATGGTAGATACTTATGGCGATGTTCCCTACACTGAAGCAGGCCGTGCTCTTGAAGGTGTTTTCAATCCTAAATATGATGATGATGCAGCTATTTATACTGATTTGGAGAAGGAGCTACGAGAAGCTACCGCTGCATTAAGCACCACTGGTGAATATATTCCTGAAGATCTTTTCTTTGGAAAAAACAGTAAAACCCCTTCAGGTACTGCCGCTGTACAGGTTGGTAAATGGAAGAAAGTAGGTAACTCCCTGTTACTAAGATTAGGAATGCGCTACTCCAAATCAAATCCAGCAAAAGCCACTGCAATCGCTACGGAAGCATTCAACGGAGGAGTAATGACCTCAAATGCTGATAATCTGTGGGTGACTTACGATGGTGCTTTATTTACGAATGGTGCTAATGGCGGACTGATAAATAATAATCCTCGTTTTTATTATGCTGCAGAACCATTTGTAAATCAATTAAAAAACACCACTGATCCACGCTCTAAATTCATCGTAGCAAAGTTTGCAGATCCCGGGGCACCAACCGAAGCAAACCCAGATGTTATTCCTGCAAACCAGTTTGGCGTACCGGTAGGGATTTTAAGTGATGATCTTGCTAAAATGCCGGCAACAATCTACAGAGGTACAAGAGGTGGTGGACTAAATTATTCTCAAATTAACGTGAAAGTGGTTGCATCTTTAACTGCACCTACCTACTGGTTAACCTATACTCAAACAGCTTTATTGCTTGCAGAAGCAGCACACCGTGGGTGGATACCCGGCGGCGCGGTCGCAGCCAAATCATTCTATGAAAGTGCAGTGAAAGCAGATATTGACCGATATGCTCAATATCCGGGTGGTAGTGCTGTTCCGGATGTAGAGAAGGATGCTTACCTGGCACAGCCATTGGTACTTTACAATGCGACAGATGCGCTGAGACTTATTAATACACAATACTGGATTGCCTGCATAACAAATGGCACCGAAGCATGGGCTAACTTTAGAAGAACAGGTCTTCCGGTACTGGCCCGCAACAAGTTTAATGATGAGCTTTTAACTAATGGCGGCGATGGATTTATTCATCGTTTATCATACCCTGACGCAGAATCCGGCAACAACAAAGAGAATTATTTAAAGGCTGTTCAAACGATAGGTGGTAAGGATAATTTAACTACAAGAGTATTTTGGGATACTCCATAGAAGATACTGCTGAACATTTTAAACGCATGAAAGGATTTAAAAGTTAATGAGTTTAAACGTTATATTTTACATAACAGAAAGACCTTTGTTTTACAATAGGTCTTTCTGTTTGAAAAGAATATTATTGCCACCAAAAGTTGGTTAACTGATATGGAATTAAGAAGCAAAGATTGGTTCGGAAAATCTGATAAGATGGGATTTGTACATCGGTCGTGGTTGCGAAACCAAGGCTACCCTGATGATTATTTCAGGGGCAAACCTGTTATAGGCATTTGCAATACTTGGAGCGAGCTAACGCCCTGCAACGGGCATTTACGGGATTTTGCTGAAGTAGTAAAAAGAGGCGTAGTAGAAGCAGGAGGCTTTCCTTTGGAATTCCCGGTAACATCACTTGGCGAAACTATAATGCGGCCAACAACAATGTTGTTTCGCAACCTGGCAGCAATGGATACGGAAGAAACCATTCGGGCCAACCCCATAGATGGTGTTGTACTATTAACAGGATGCGATAAAACAACACCTGCTACGCTCATGGGCGCCTGCAGTGTCGATTTGCCAACCATTGTAGTACCCGGCGGCCCAATGCTTAATGGCCGGTTCAAAGGAGAGTGCCTCGGCAGCGGTTCATTTAACTGGATGGTGAAAGAAAAAACGCTGATTGAAAATTATACCGAAGAAGATATTCTGGAAGCAGAAATTGGGGTAGCAAGAAGTGCCGGACATTGCATGACTATGGGCACGGCATCAACAATGGCTTGTATGGTGGAAGCCCTGGGATTGACCCTTCCTGGTGCGGCTGCGATTCCCGCGGTAGATTCAAGGAAAAAATTAATGGCACAACTCTCCGGAAGACGGATTGTAGAGATGGTCAAGGAAGATATGAAGCTTTCGAAGGTGCTGAAAAGGGAAGCATTTGAAAATGCCATCATTGTAAATGCAGCTATCGGTGGATCCACAAATTTTGTTATTCACTTAACTGCAATAGCCGGTAGAATTGGCGTAGAGCTGAACCTTGAAGACTTTGATAATATAGGAAGCAGGATCCCGTTACTAGCGAATTTAAAGCCGTCAGGAAAATATTTAATGGAGGATTTCTATTACGCCGGCGGTTTGCCGGTAGTAATTAAGGAACTGCGAAAATATTTGCACAACGATGTTATAACTGTGAACGGTAAAAGTATTGGTGAAAATAACCGGAAGCCTGTTTGTTACAATCAGGATGTGATCGCAGCTATTGACACACCCTTACAGCACAATGCCGGCATTGTTGTTCTTAAAGGTAATCTTTGCGAGCAGGGCGCTGTTATTAAACCATCCGCAGCTACAAAAGAATTGATGAAGCATCGTGGACGTGCTGTTGTTTTTGAAACAATGGAAGATTACCATACACGTATTGATGATCCGGAATTAGACATTGATGAAAACTCTGTAATCGTTTTGAAAAATGTTGGTCCCGTTGGTTATCCCGGAATGCCTGAAGTTGGCAATGTAGATTTACCTGAAAAATTGTTACGTAAAGGTGTTAGGGACTTAATACGCATTTCAGATGGTCGAATGAGTGGTACTGCGGCAGGTACAGTAGTGTTGCATGTTTCTCCTGAATCAGCTATAGGTGGAACACTAGCCTTTGTACAAAACGGAGATCTTATTGATTTGGATGTGGAACAACGCAGACTGCACCTGGATGTGAGCGACGAAGAACTTGCAATCAGGAGAGCCGCGTGGATCGCACCTGAACCGATGGCAACCCGGGGCTATGTAAAATTTTATATTGACCATGTACAACAAGCCAGCGATGGCGCCGATCTCGATATTTTGCGAGGCGGTTCTGGTTCAGAGGTCACAAGAGATCTTCACTAAAGCCTACTACATATAATCATGAAATTTCAGTTTATCGTTTTTCTTCTTATTTCGTTCAACTGCCTGTCTCAGACTCCTTACAAAAAGGTCGGCACTATCGAACGTTATGATAGCTCGATAAATAAAATACTATCTCGTGATGCTGAGGCAGAAATAATTGCTGAAGGGTTAGATTGGTGTGAGGGTCCGCTGTGGGCAGAAAAACATAAGATGCTTCTCTTCTCAGATGTTCCTACAAACACTATTTATAAGTGGACAGAACAGAAGGGAAAGGAAGTATATCTAAAGCCGTCTGGTTACACAGGTACAGTTGTACGGGGCGGTGAAATGGGCAGCAACGGCTTGTTGTTAGATAAGGCAGGCAACCTGGTAATGTGCCAGCACGGCGATAGAAGACTGGCAAAGATGGATGCGCCGATAAATCAACCTCAGGCAAAATTTATTACGCTCGCATCTTCTCATAAAGACAAGCGTATCGGTAGTCCCAATGATGCAGCCTTTAATAGCAAAGGCGAGCTATTCTTCACTGATCCGCCTTACGGTTTGGCCAAACCATCCGATCGCGAAATTTCATGGAACGGTGTTTACAAAGTGAAAAAAAATGGAGAAGTTATTTTACTTGTTGATTCAATAACCCGTCCTAATGGCGTTGCATTCTTTCCAAAGCAAAAGAAAATATTGATCAGTAACAGCGACCCGCGAAAGCCAGACTGGTACATATACGACGTTAAGGATGATGCCCTGGTAAACGGTAAAATATTTTACACCATGGCAGGCTACGATAGAAAGCTTAAAGGCTTGCCCGATGGTTTTAAGATAGATAAGAAAGGAAATGTGTTTTCATCAGGGCCGGGTGGTCTGCACATATTTAATAATGAGGGAAAATTATTAGGTCTCGTAAAACTCCCGGAAGCCATTTCAAACGTAGCATTATCAGCAGATGAAAAAACCCTGTACATTACTAATGATATGAATGTACTCAGGCTAAGAATGAGAAACTGATCCTAAACCAATTATAAGAAAACTGATATGAAAATTTACAAAACAAAAGCAGGAATCGTAATTGAGAATGAAAGAGGTTTCTTTTTAGAAGGAAATGAAGACTGGGACGGATTTATAAATGATGATAACCTCTTTGAAAAAGCTCAAAACATTACATCAACCAAATCACCCGGGGGAAGCGAATTAATTAGTGAAGTGCTTGCACCTATTAGTCAACAGGAGTTATGGGCCTGCGGTGTTACTTATTTGCGAAGCAAAATAGGAAGGCAGGAAGAAAGCAAAGATGCGGGTGGGGGAGACTTTTATGGCAAAGTTTATGAAGCAGAACGGCCTGAAGTATTCTTTAAGTCTACAGCCCATCGCGTTGTAGGACCAAATACAAAAGTTAGAATCAGAAAGGATTCAACCTGGGATGTACCTGAACCCGAACTTACATTGGTAGTTACTTCTTCAGGAAAGATTATTGGTTACACTATTGGTAACGACATGAGTAGCCGCAGCATTGAAGGCGAGAACCCTCTTTATCTGCCACAGGCAAAAACCTACGATGGTTGTGCTGCAGTTGGTCCCTGCATTTATGTAACTCAACAACCGCTCGATAAAGAAACGAACATTCAACTGGAAATAGCACGGGATAATAAACCAGTTTTTGACGGCAAGATTGCTATCAGCCAAATGAAAAGAACACCGGAAGAACTTGTATCGTTTGTATTTCGCGAATGTAGTTTTCCCTACGGTTGCCTCATTATGACGGGAACGGGCATTGTACCCGAGAATGACTTTACACTTCAATCAGGCGACGTTATAAAAATTTCGATCGATGGCATTGGACAGTTGGTAAATTCTGTAGCATAATTGTATCATTCATATCTGCAATTTACCACTGGTGACTTTAAAAAGCTTCATAAAATAGATTAATGCCATTACTGATTCTACTGCTTGCTATTATCCTGCAGATATTTTTAACGGCAAAAAAGGTAAGTCCTTTTTTATCACTGCTAATAGTCTCAATCATAACCGGCTTGTTGATGGGCATGCAGCCGGCGGCCGTATTAGTGTCTGTTGAAAAAGGTGTTGGCAGTACATTAGGGGGATTAGTCTTAATCATTTGTCTTGGCGCTATTCTAGGGAAAATATTAGAGATCAGTGGTGCAGCGGAGCAGATATCCGCAACGCTCATCAGAAGCTTTGGTGAGAAAAATATTCAGTGGGCGGTTCTCGCAACAGGCTTCCTGGTAGGTATTCCATTGTACTATAATGCAGGCTTTGTTATTCTGGTGCCATTGGTGTTCACCCTTGCCCGCAAAACCGGATTACCCCTTCTTTACATTGCTATTCCCATGGCTGCAGCATTGTCGACTACACATTGCTTTCTGCCTCCTCACCCCGGGCCGGTAGTATTGGTAAATGCATTTAGAGCACATATGGGTACTACGCTTATGTATGGTTTGATAATGGCCATACCAACCGTAATAATAGCCGGACCGCTTCTTGGGCATCTGTTGAAAGGAGTAAAGGCAAAAGCCAGTGCAGCGTTGGTGTTGGATGAAGCGC
>JANPIA010000111.1:0-30175 GCA_031424735.1 Segetibacter sp. | reverse complement strand
AGTTTAATATACCAGTTTTGGATACATACGGAAGCAGTTCATAAACTTCCGAAGCCAATCGAATTCATTTTTAATACGCCTTCTCACCATCGCGTACACCATGCGGTGGACCTGAAATATTTAGATAAAAACCATGCTGGTATCTTAATTATCTGGGACAGGCTATTCGGATCGTTTCAACCGGAAGAAGAGACACCGGTTTATGGTTTGCGAACTAATGTAAACACCTTCAACCCGGTAAAAGTTGCTTTTCACGAATGGTTCAATTTGTCGAAAGATATCAGCAAGGGAAAGTCTCTCGGTACTTCAATAAAATATCTGTATAAACCTCCGGGCTGGAGCCACGATGGCAGCAGTAAAACAACCATTGAGCTGCGCAAAGAACTGGATATAAAGAAAGATTCACTCGTATAAATTTGTTGCGCATAGCAAATACGTACAAGGGGGCGACGCAAGTAAAGCCGCCAAAAGTTCTACTGTTTGGCCCATAAAAAAAGGACCGCCCTGCAGCAGTCCTTTTTTGTTAAGTAATCCTTTTATTTGTTTACCACCAGTCTTAAAGTGGTATGCTGTTCTTCTGTATTTACCTCCACCCAATAGGTGCCATTTTGCAGTCCGCGAACCGGTAGAGAAAGCACCTGGCTGATGGCTCTGCCACCATCGAAAGTTGCAATTCTTTTACCGAGAACATCAAACAGTTTGATGGTTATTTTTCCACCTTCCGGATTTACGATGGTAAGGTTGGCTACTGTATTGGCAGGGTTTGGATAGATATCTGCTTTAAATACTTTTCCACCCAAATTAACCACCGCAATGTTGGTATAATAAAACTCACCGGAACGGTTTACCTGTTTAATTCTGTATTGATATTGGTTGCCGGCAGTTACACCTGCATCGTTAAATAAATAGCTTCGCGATTGTGTAGAATTGCCAGCTGGTGATACTGAACCAACACGCATAAAGTTTACTTCACCACGTGCTTTTCTCTCTACTTCAAACATGGAAACATTCAGCTCATTAAAGGTTTGCCATTTCAGGTCGACGGAAGTTTTATTGGCAACACCCGTTAACGTACCCAGGCTAGATGGCAGTGCGCCACTACCTAATACAAAGGCGCTGCTTGAATTACGGGCATTGGTTCCTTCAATATCTACCAGCGGTTCGCCGGGTGTTGTGAAAGCATTTGCACGGTTTACTATTTCGGTTCGGTTTACCAATACATACACGTCATCCATCCACCAGCCTCCGCCGGCAACAGTACCCCCGGTTTGATCGCAGGTAAAGCGGAACCGAATAAAAATATTCTTGTTGGCATAGTCATCCAGCTTCGCAATGGACACAATATAACCCGGCGATGTACCTGTAAATGCAGCCAGGCTTGCACTGCCAATTGCCGGATTATTAGTGTTTGGTATAACATCGTTGTATCCACCCCGGAGGAATTTTGCGGGAGGTAAGTAAGTCCACGTAACACCATTCTCTGAAATCTCTACTACACCACCATCGTACCTCCGTTCGGTTGAATACTTATGAATGAACACCAGTTCACCATTTGCCGGAACGCTGGTAGCATTGGTAGTTCTTAAATTTGTATTGGTGCCGGGAGGTGTTCCGGTATTAGGCGCAAACCAATACTTTGTGCCGCTGTATGCTTCGGCAGCATTGGTAGTATAAGTCCAGTTGGTAAGCCCGCCGGTATTCTCTGCAGTCCATTTTGCAATACCAGCTTCATGATCATCGCTAAATCTTTCGGTAGATGAACTTGGCAAATTAAGTTGCGTTGAAAGTGTAAATGTTTTTGCAGCATTGCCTGCCAAATCGATGGTCCATTTAACTACACCACTTTCTAAAATACCTCCATCACTTGCAGATACCAATGAAAGCCCTGAAGGAAGCGTATCGGTAACTAATACGCCGGTAAGTGGTGTAGCATACTTATTAGTAACAGTTACAGTGTAACTAACAGGTCCGGGGTTATTTAATTTACCGGCACCGGTTTTAACTATGTTCACTCTTTTTTGATTTGGATTACAGGTGAGTGGCAAATCATATGCTTCAAACTCATCACCCACACCATTGGTATTTGATTTTGCTGAAAATCCCAAACCGCGACTGGCAAAAGCTGTCCAAATTTTGCAGGCATGTTGTCCGCCATATAACAAGGAGTCAGCTTTAAGAATAGCGTCGCGTTGGCGAACAAATGTGGGCGATGTGCCCTGTAGCTTTATTCCTTCAAGAATGAGGCGCATGGCTATATTATTGCCTTTGGCAGCGGCGGGAGGATTACCACTTACCGGCACCGCGCCTTCATACACGTTATTGTTAAATCCATACTGATCTATAAATAATTGCAACATTTCATACATCATCGTACACCAAATATATCCTACACCATGTGGTACAGTTATCTCGCCGCCCTTACCAATATCTTTAAATGTTGATGGATTTACAGTTTTATCAATGCTATACGGTGTTGGGCGGATCCCTCTTCCATCGGCTTTTTGGTAAGTAACATAATTACCAATTGACCTTGTTGGCAGCACGCCATTCGGGTGGGCTCCGTTTGCAGCCATGAGGTCGTTGCTTCTTAGTGTCATGTAAAGACCAATGTAATCACTCCAACCTTCACCGCCTTGCTCCGAGCCACCTAAAGGACCCACAGTATTTGGTGCAGTTAGCCTGTTGGATATACCATGACCATATTCGTGCGCTATCACACCGTTGTCTACATCGCCGTCGCGTTTAGGAGATGGAGGGGCATCACGTTTTAGCGATCCAACAATATTGGCACCTGCCCTTAGTTGCGCGGCTATTGGGTCACCATCTGCTTTGCTGATCATAACAGCGGGGATTGATATTGCGTTGCCGGGAGCATCGGCACCACCCATGGCAAGTGGTGGTCCATCCACATTATTAATAACAATTACGCCGGCAGCACCACCTGCCTGCGCACCTAACACCTTTTCGGCGAAGGAACAGCTTCCCCTGTAAATCACCACGATCTTATTTGAAACGTCGTTACCCGGAGGTAATGCAATACTTTGCTGCCCTGTGCTACATCCCTCTTCATCAGTACCCACCGTGGATGCCTGGTTTTTCTTCACCATTACAAATTGTTTATTTAGAACCGGGTTGGTAAAAAGGTTTGTATTAGTGCCTGGTGTTGCATTAAACGAACCCTGCACGGCAATGTATTTTTTATTTGCCGGCGGAATGCCGGTAGAAGAAGTGGCAATTTGCACCAGTGAATCAGGAAACGCAGCAGTCCATAAATACATTTGCATTTGGCCTGGTGTGCCATCTGGAGTGGTTAGGAAGTTTGCGTTGTTGGTTCCACCGCCATCCTGAGCCTGCGCTAAAACGGCATCGGCCTGCATACCTCCTGCTTTGGTGCCGGTTGAAAAAACATGGGAGTCTTCAAAATTCCCGGCAGCTTCTGTAAAACCAAGGTTATAAAATACATCGTGAATAATGTTATTCCAGTAAAATAGGTTTACAATGGCTCCTTTCATATATACAGAAGGATCATCGTTAAGATTGATTGGATAGTCAAACCCGAAAGGCTCATCAGGTTTAGGAGCGCCTGCCAAACCGCTGTTATTGTAAGCGGTTCGGGATGGGTCTGCGCTGGGTACACCGCCTAAAGGCCCTGGGCTTGGGTCCTGAAAAGCCCAAACGTTGTTTCCGCGGGTATATTGGTATGGTACTCCATTAGCTACCTTATGCCAACCATCGGGCGACGCAACAAGATCGCCGTTACGGGTGCTGATTGCGTGTGGTGCAGTTTGTTGAATAGTATCGCCGGGACTTTCCAGGGGCATATCGTACACGCGGTATGTATTGCCCGGAATAATGAGCGGATCCCATAGCTTCTTTTCCAGATTTTTGAAGCCGCCCTGGCTGCCTTGTTCAGACAAGTTGTGTTTGTGAGCAGCGTGGGTGCCGGTGAATGCATCCGTTGCAGCACCATCAAATTCACAATGCAGCATCAGGTCTCTTTTTTCGAGCAGCAAACCAGTGGCAGCATCTATATACCCCAACCAGTAGTGTTTTTTAAACTGATCCATCATTTGCACCTCCCAGGCTGGCTGTAAAACTTGCAATCGTTCGTTATTAAAATAAACGAGGCGGGCGGCTATATCCCAAATGGAGGAGGCGCTTCGTTTGTAGATCGTTACTTTATCAGTGCCACGTGCATCACTCTTTAATTCAAATTTTCTATCGCCGGTATAGTTAACCGCATCCATCAAACTAATAATAGCTTGCGATGAAGTAACCGTATTCACCACCGGCTTAACGACATACTGTTTTGTGGAAACCATGTTGTTTGCCTCCACTTTTCGCTGGCCAAACACATGGAGAGAGAAGGAGGAATTGGTAATTGACAGTCCGTTTAAAACCTGTGTAGCGTACACATGCCTTATGCCGGTAGAAGGATCTGTGTAGTCGAATGTTGGAAGTAGTGTTTGCGCGTCGGCAGCCGCAACACCAAGACGTTCATAGTTAGAAGAGACGAAACTTTTGAGCAGATCGGAGGATGAAGTTTCCTGAGAAAGGAGTTTTCCATTAGAGAGTAGAAAAAGGAGAAAAGCCAGCAACGGTAAGATGCTTTTGTTTTGTTTCATAAAGGTTCGTTTAATGGTTAAAAAATGTCCATTTACCACCCCAAAAAAGTCATCATTTTCCCTTCAATTACCCTTAATAAAGTTCTGGATTGAAGCGTTACATATGATAAATTAGTAGAACGGGAAATGTGTTATCAAAATGAAAAAAATTATGCCATAAAATTTCAGGAGAAATAAATATGCAGTAATATTGGTACGAAAACAATCGTATATGGCGAACAATAAATATTCAAAACCTACGGAAGGTGAGTTGGAGATTTTGCAGATTTTGTGGGACAAGGGGAAGGCTACGGTAAGAGATGTGCATGAAACAATATTGCAGATTAAGAAAGATGCAGGCTATACCACCACACTAAAGCTGATGCAAATTATGTTTGAAAAAGGACTGGTAAAAAGGGATGATTCAGCAAAAACACACATCTACCAGGCAAACATCAGCAAGGAAAAAACCCAAAACCAATTTGTTGGTAAAATGATCTCCAGCCTTTTTGGTGGTTCATCTACCCAACTTGTTATGCAGGCTTTGGGTAACCATGCCCCAAACAAAGATGAGCTGGATGAAATACAACAACTGCTTGATAACCTGAAAAAACAATAGCCATGATGCAAGTAACCCAATCTGCCTATTTACAAGCTTTGGGATATGGAATTGTAAACAGCCTGTGGCAATTTGCACTCCTCTGGCTTTTGTACTTATTGTTAAGTTCAACTTTAAAAATATCATCGCACAGAAGATACAGGATAGCCCTTGCGTTTCAACTGCTGGGATTTACTTGGTTTATTGGTACCGTGGTTTATTATTACGATCAGACTGTGTTTAACCTTCGTGCTACAGCCTCAGTAAGCAAAGACTTTGCTATTCAATCTTCAATTTTTTCAGCAGGTTATAGCTTTAAGGAAAGAGTGTATAGCTTGTTCATTTGGGGCGAGCAACTACTACCCTACCTATCCCTTGCCTATATGATGCTTCTTGTTTTTCTGATTATTAAAATGTGCCGGTGTTACAAACAAGCGCTACACATCAGAAGCCGGCAGCTAACCAAAATTGACGTGGAATGGCGGCTATTTGTTCAACGCCTTTCGTTTCAATTAGGCATTAAGCAAAAGGTGCGTATTTATCTTTCGGCAATAGTACAAAGCCCTGTTACCGTTGGTTTTTTAAGGCCGCTTATCCTTTTACCACTTGCAAGCATAAACCATTTATCTGCCGAACAGGTAGAAGCAATATTGCTGCACGAACTGGCTCATATTAAAAGGTATGATTACATAGTTAACATCATGGTTACGATGGTTGAAACGCTCCTGTTTTTCAACCCATTTATGCAACTCATCAGCCGCGATATTAAGAGAGAAAGAGAGAATAGTTGTGACGATTGGGTATTGCAATACCAGTACAATGCTGCTACATATGCATCTGCCCTGCTTAAGATAGCTTTATCAAAAAATAATACAAAATCGCCCTTTGCAATGGCAGCAACCGACAATAAAAATGCATTGCTGGTAAGAGTGAAACGAATGATCGAAAAAAATGAAAAAACTTTCAATTACCGCAGGCAGGTTGCTGCTTTATTTTGCATTACTCTTTTACTTATGTCAATAGCCTGGCTGGTTCCTGAAAGAAACACAAGCATCAGGCAAACAGCGACATTACAAAAAATAAATCCTGCCTCCTCCAGGGAATTTTCTATAAAAGCCGACAACCCACTATTTAACCCGGTATTCTTTCTGGCTAAACCCGAAAAGGAATTAATTGAAAAGGAAATAACAAGATTTGCGTTACGCAGCCATAGTGAGATGGAAACAGTGAGCAACCAAAACTTTTTGAAACCCGATGAAATTCAACCAATAAAAATTGATATACCGCACTTCAACATAGTACCTATTGCAAAACAAAGAAACAACGGCAACCTTTTACTTCTGAAAAATTTCAAGATCGATTCAATGGCTTTTGTAAAAGAAATGGCAGGCATGTTTGAAACTGTTTTGCAGTCCAGGCACGAAATACTGGTTGCCAAACAGGAAGGCGAAAGGTTACGGAACGCTTACCGGGCTGCAAGCAATGTGCGGGAGAAATTATTTGATGATGAAAAGGTGCAGCAAAATATTGAAAACACTTTTAAAAAGCTACAAGAGTTGAAAGCACGGTTTGGAGATGAGGACAGATCGAACTTTAATGAAGATGTTAAGGAACTGCGAACTGCAAAAAGTAAGCTTAGCGAGTCTAAAATTGCACAGCTTGAAGCATTGTCAGAAAACATGAAGCGTGAAATTTCGATATTACAGGATGTGCAGGCCGCTGCTACACATTCGTCAAACAATTTTTTCAAAGCAACTCAGTTACCTGCAATTCTTTTTAGTGCTCCCAACGAATTAACTGGGGCATTTTCGTACGAATACAAGGAGGCTCCTAAGGTAAAAGTTAGTGCACCCCAAAAATGCGCTTGCCCAGATGCGGGCATGATTGAAAAGGTGCCAGCCGCCCCGGATGAGTATGACCTGAGGGAAACTACTCCTGTTCAACCACAAGCACCCGCCAATGGCAAAGCTACCCCGCGCCGAAAGTATTATACAATCAGAATATAGAACATAGCGAAGATCCAGTATAGCACATCACCTGCCTGCAATTACTTGCGCAGGTAACAACAGGTTGTAGTTACATTGAAAAAGCTACATTTGTACGAATAAAACCAAGCACTATGTCACTTCCTACAAACAATAAAAAGAACAACAATCCTCTTAATAAAAATCAAAAATCGCAGGGTGCCGCTTCCAAGTTTATTAAGAGTTCTGCCAAACCAGCCGGCGCAACCAAAAAGGTTAGATCTACCGGCGCTAACAGGGGCAGCTAATGACCCCTGGTTTAACTTCCACCATTTTACATTCCAGCTAAACCAAACTGCTTCCATTTAAGCAGTCGGCAAGTTATTACGTTTGTATGGGCATTTTCCCATAGTCATCTTCTCCAAAACTCAGTATGAAAGCAATTGCATTTTTGTTGTTACTATTACCCTCGCTGGTGTTCGCTCAAAATAAGTCGGCACTTTATAAAGCCACTTTGCTTCGCGAAGATGGAATCAGGATTGTATTCAATTTTAAAACGGAAACAGCAAATGAGCAAACTGTTCTCTATATTATTAATGCAGCTGAACGGTTAAGAGTTGATAGCGTGAAATTCAAAAATGATTCTGTGTTTATTAAGATGCCCGTTTTTGAATCGTCGATTGCCGCAAAGGTGGATGGTAAAAAATGGAACGGAAACTGGACACGGGCAACCAGCGGTGGATACCAGGTTTTACCTTTTACTGCAGTAGTTTCCAGCAGCCGTTTCGATGCAGAAAACGGCAACGCAAAACACAATATTAGTGGACGATGGGCAGTGAAGTTTGAGAGTGAATCTAAAGACAAGCCATTATCGATAGCCGAATTTAAACAACAGGGCAACAAATTATCCGGAACATTTTTAACTCCCACGGGCGACTACCGGTATTTGGAAGGAATAGTTACCGGTAACCGGGTAATGCTTTCAGGTTTTGATGGTGCACATGCGCTGCTTTTTACAGCCGAACTATCGTCCGGTGATAAACTCATCAACGGACAATTAATATCCGGAGCGAGATACAAAGAAAACTGGACGGCAAACAAAAATGCAAAAGCAACTGTAAAAAGCGATTTATCGGCCATGTTTTTAAAGCCGGGAGAAGAGCGTTTAAATTTTCATTTTCCCGATCTGTCTGGAAATGAGGTATCTATAAATGACAACCGTTTCAAAAACAAAGTGGTGGTTGTTCAATTACTCGGATCGTGGTGCCCCAACTGTATGGACGAAACCGCTTTTTTAAGCGAACTCTACAACAGCAAAAAATACAAACATCTTGAAATAGTTGCGTTGGCTTACGAGTATAGTACCGACTATAATCGTTCGGTAAAAAGTTTGCAGAAATTTCAAAAAAGGTTCAACGTAGAGTATCCAATATTAATTACCGGCGTAACCGTGAGCGATACTTTACGAACTGAAAAAACAATCCCCCAGGTTACACGGATAAAGGTGTTTCCATCTTCTATAATAATTGATAAATCTGGCAAAGTAAGGAAGCTTGATACGGGTTTTTATGGACCCGGAACGGGCAAACATTTTGAAGCTTATAAACGGGAATTCTTCGCTACTATCGATAGGCTTGCCAAAGAAAATACGTACCCATAGTGGGAATATTCCATTTTTGACGTAGTTCACCCGTTAAAATTATAAGGCATTTTGGAATGCAACTGCTAAAAAGTGTTTGCAATAACCGAGGAAAAAAGTCGTTTTTTTCTTCAAATCAATCCTTATGACTTCAAATACCAGCCTTCTCTTTTGCAGCAGGGACCTGCACAAGTTTATGGAGGCAAACGGCATCAACTCAGTTCCCCAATTATTTAAAATACCATTAGACAGGTTAGTGAAGATGGACAACTTTCCGCACAGGCTTTTGGAAGAATGGGTTACGCTAAAAGATAAATACGCGGTTCTTTGCGAAAATTAATTACATCTTTTCCTGGTTACTTCTGCACCCATTCGTCAAATGGTTATTTCACCCGCGCATTTGTCACAAAAACAGAGCGTACATTTTGCTTGCGCTCAATAAGCTCATAAAATTCTTCCAGGTAACTAACCATCGATTTTTTTGAACGGGGCGGCAGTTGATCGCAATTGTTTATTGTAAATAACATTCGGCTTTTTTTCTCTTTAAAAATTTCGAGCGCCTCCTGTATTTCTTCCAGCGATCGTGGAAAGCCGCGGTACAATCTTTCCCTTACCGATTTAATATTGAAAGCTTCGTTGGGGATAGCGTAGGCTGCATCTACAATTCCGGCATAATCAAAATCGTAAGGTACCGGGTAGGGCTTTGCAAGTGTATCGTTCTTTGGCGCTATCAACTTCATATTATGGCATTTGGGAACCGACCAGTCAACATTACCAATCATGTATTGAAATATATTGACAATCGTCATTTGTGCACGGTTGGTAGCTTCCGTAGGGCAAGAAAGATTTTTAATCTCAACACAATTATTGCGGTCTGCAAGATCCTTTACGTCTTCTATTAAAAAAGCATACTGTGCATACGGCTTTACTTTTTGCCTGCTATCGTTGTATTTTACATGGAGCAACCTAACCCTGAACGCCATGGTGGATATTAGGCTGTAAATTTTATAGGTAAGGTATTCCCTTATCAAAAGATCTTCTGCAATCTTGCCTACCTGGCATCCCCCCACAAATTTCAATTTTTTTAAAGGTGATAATTTTGGAGAAGCAGGCGTTTTAAAATCAAACATCAGCGAAGCGATGTCACAATTTTCTTTCCTGAATTCGCCGCGGGGTTGCACTCGAATTACCTCGTGAACTTCCGAACTGTCGCCAAATTTCATAACAATATTTGCGGGCTGCCAAACAGGTATTTTCTTATCGGTTCGAAGCTTTTTTATATCGGTTGTCAGGGTAACCTCTACCAGGTTATCATCTACAAAAAACAACTGGCGGTTTAAGGGAGATATTTGAGACCACGCCAGTGGAGCGATCAACAACAATAAACCAACCCATATTAATTTCATATTCATAAGCAGTTCCTTATTTAACTAAACAGAAAAATAAATAAGATTGCCTGGGAATACTAACTTTTTAAAAAAAGATTTAGCCTACCTGATTCGTTTTCTATTTCAACACTTCGGAAATAACATCGCCAACACAGCCATTTGGCATTTGTATATGCAGAAGCGCGGCGAGTGTTGCTGCTATATCGCTCATATAAGTTTCCCGATTGGTTTTACCCGGTTTAATACCCCAGCCATACCAGAGTAACGGAATGTGTGAGTCATATGGGTTCCAAAGCCCGTGTGTACTTCCACCTGTTGCAAAGCCTTCAATATATTGGGGGTTTAATATTATTTGCAATTGCCCGCACCGTGCTGGGTAATAACCATTGGATAACATTCTTGCAATTTTAGCTGGCAAGGTAGCGGCCGGCAAATTATTAATATCGAGCACCCTTGCAACGCCAGGTTGTTTGCTAAGGAAACCAATAATATACTGTTTGATATCTGCCATGCTTAATGCGGATGCTTCAATTACGGGAAGATTTAACGAAACCTGGTAATTCATAATTTCAGCTATTAGAAAGTCTTTCCCAAATTTTGCCTTTAAATCTGCGTTCATGCTATCCTGCAGCAATTGAAAATTGATGATACCCCCGGGAATTTTATGATCTTTTGCAAACGCAGGCACATGAGCAACACCATGATCTGCCGAAAGAAAAACAGTGTACTGGTCCCTGCCAACTTTGCTATCCAGGAAATTCATAAAGTCGCCTAAATCTTTATCGAGCCGCAGGTAAACATCCTCCACTTCTATTGAATTTGGTCCAAAAGAATGGCCAACATAATCCGGTGATGAAAAACTTACGGTAAGAAAATCGGTAATTTCATCCGCACCCATTTGTTCGTTGTTAATGGCCGCTTTTGCCAGTTCTACCGTTAAGGTATTACCGTGTGGAGTGGCCAATACGGCACTATAATTTTTACCGGTATAACCCGACAGATTGTAAGGAAAAGCTTTGGCCGTGGCACCAAACGGTTTGCCTTCATAGTTGTTTTCGTCGGTGGTGCTTTGCGTATATGTATTAATTGGATAAAGTGTTGTCCAGGTTGTTTTGTAATATTTATCCGCCAGCTTTTGTGCGTTGAAAGCTTTCACCCACCCCGGCAAATCGCTCATATAAAATGTAGAAGTAATAAAGTCGCCGGTTTTACTATCGTACCAATACGCAGCGTTGGCTGTATGACCGGCGGGCAAAATACTCCCACGGTCTTTTGCGGCAATGCCAATTACTTTACTCTTAAAATTAGTTGCAAGCCGGAGTTCATCTGTAATAGTTGTGGTCAATAGGTTTCGAGGACTTTGCAACCCTGCAGCCGTAGTGCTACCAACTGTTTTAACCGATGAGTCTTCTGTACAATAAACACTTCGGCTTAACTGATTATCCCACCAGAAGTTGCCAGTTATTCCGTTTACCGCAGGCACCGAACCGGTATAGATGCTTGCATGACCGCATGCCGTAACGGTAGGCGCATATGGGATAAATGTATTTTCGCAACTAAAGCCCTGCCCCAGCATTCGCTTGAATCCGCCTGTAGCTGAATATCTTTCATAATATCGGTACAAAAAATCCCACCGCATTTGGTCTACCACAATTCCTACCACCAATTTGGGCCGGGCGATATTTTGGGCCTCAGTCGAAAACCAGATGCTAATGGCCGAAACAAATATGAAAAACTTATGCATGTTTCCTGTTTGAACAAATGTAGGAACGATGTATTAAAAACGACCGGGCTTATTTTATGGATAATGGTTAGCCGAATAAGTTCATTATCGCAAAAAATTATATTCGCTCCTGCTAAAATGCATTGCATCAGGCATCAACGGAATAAAACATAGATTAAATTATACAAGCTCATTATTTTCACTATGATTTTTTTTCAAATTCCCATTCCCAAACGTTTCCGTCTTCCTCGTCAAAAACTATCCCTGTGCAATTAAACCCGCTGTGTTTTAGTATAGTGGTGGACGCATTATTTTCTAATAGGGTTCTCGCAGTTATTCTTATTGATGGATCGGTTTGTTGTGATAGTAAAACCAACTGGCGGCATATCATTCTTCCATAACCCTGACCTTCAAAATTTTTAAAAGTGCCATATGCTATTTCAATTTTACCGTCGAAGGGCTTCCCTTTATATCCGCCACAACCCACTATTTCGTTTCCGTCCATTGTAGCAAAATATCCTACCCATGGCTTTAAAAAGCCTACCCGCTGGTAGTACCCGGGATATACAGCAAGCACCTCTAAACATTCAGGGTTTTTAGTAAATCTTAAGTTGAGGGATGGGTCCAGCTCGATGGGTAGAAGTGTCATTGTCCCGCATTTATGTGAATATTCATCGAATAAATATCACCCCTAACATAATAAGCAATTACACAACAATGATTGGACTTCATGCGGCAGATTGCCTTAGCGGCATTCTACTTTTTAAAACTGAGAGTGCCGAATGGTTATTTTACCAATTTTTGTAAGGGCGAAAAAGAGCGCGGTAACATGCATGGATTGCATGATCTTGTTTTCCTGCAACAAGTCTATCACTTCATCTGTCGTCATAAGCAATACATCAATTTCCTCGTTGTGATCAAGTGCCTGCTCCTGCAATTTTGTACCGCCCCGCAGCATAAACATGTGCAGGAAATTTGCATTAGTGGAAGGATTGGCGGAGGTTTTGCCAAGGTAATCTGCCTGGGTAAAAACGTAACCGGTTTCTTCAAGTAACTCCCGTCGTATAGCCGCTTCCAGGTTTTCATCTGTATCGTCAACACAACCACCTGGCAACTCAACAATTGTTTCGCCTACAGCATGGCGGTACTGGCGAACCATGAGCACTTTGTTATCGTTGGTAAATGCAACAGCGGTTACCCAGGTAGGGTATTCCATCACATAATAAGGATCAACAATTTTTCCATCGGGACGCACACACCTGTCGCGACGGGCTTTCAGCCAAACATCATCAAACAGGTATTCAGATTCAAGTACCTTCCATTTTAAACGATCATTGTCCATTACAAAAATTTATTTATCTACCAGTTTTTTGCTGCTCGCAATGTAGTGATGTGTGCCACATGGTGCCGGCTGTGCCATGCATACAAACCCAGTAAAAACCACAATGTCCATTCTTTTTTATGTTCCGGATGATAAACAGTACGATTGAATTGTTCAGGCGTTAATTCTTTAATTGAAGCAAGCCAACGCTGGTGAAGCGCATGCAGTAAGGTTATGGAAACATTTATAGGAACACTAAACACATCGGGCTGCACCGCCCAGTCTTTTTCTTCATACGCCTTGATAGCCGGATTGTCTTCGGTAAGCCCGAGTTTAAAACGGATGTAAGCGTTCATATGACTATCGGCAACATGATGCACCAATTGTTTAACCGTCCAGCCACCATCGCGATAAGGTGTATCAAGCTGGTATTCATCCAGGTTTAGAATGGACAATTCAATATTATTTGGCAGAAATTGAATATCGCGAAGCCATTGTTCCTTTACTTTTTCAGAATACGGCTCCGGAACATATTTACCAATGGGGTAACGCGGATCGGGAGGCTTAGTGTTGGTCTCATCCATGGATCATTGCGTTTTTTTATTAACGATGTCTAATAATTCGATCTCAAAAATCAGCGTGGCGCCACCGGGTATATCATGACCCGCACCCATATCGCCATAGGCAATATCCGAAGGAATAAATAATTTCCATTTGCTGCCAACGGGCATTAACTGCAATGCTTCCGTCCATCCGGGTATAACACCACCTACCGGAATTTTTAAGGGCTCGCCACGCTTGTAAGAATTATCGAACTCAGTACCGTTTAAAAGTGTTCCGGCATAGTGAGCACTTATAGTATCGCCAATAGTTGGTTTCATGCCAGTACCTTCTTTGATTATTTCGTACTGAAGTCCGCTGGCAGTTTCCTTTACGGTGGTGCGTTTTTTATTTTCCGTCAGAAAAATTTTGCCTTTACCTTTTTCAATCCCGATTGCTTTTTGCGCCTTCTTACCTGCCAGCCCGCTAATCACTTCATTTGCTCCCTGAAAATCAAGTATCGTTTTTTGTTCTTTCAAACATTGCTCAACCGCCTTATTTAGCAGCAGATAATTAATGCTGGTTACATCCTGGCTTTTAAGATATTGACCCAATGAAATACCAAACGCATAGCTAATGCTGTCTTTCGCTGTTTTAAGCAGTTTAGGCGTTGCAGCAGCTTTTGGTTTTACAGGTGCTTTTGTTTTACCTGGTTGTGCGTATGCTGTAATAGTTGCTGATGCTAAAATTGCTAAAATGAACTGTTTTTTCATAGTACTGTTTCGAAAATGATTGATTAATTATTTTGATGGTTTATGTTTATTATTCTGCGCGAAGTTCATGACCGGTTAGCGTTATAAATACATCTTCCAGTGATGCGGCTTTTACTTCTTTCTTCCTTTCAAAACCGGAAGCTATCAGGTTGTCAATAAGTTTATCGGGCGTGTCGATGGCAATAATTTTTCCCGCGTCTATCACCGCCACCCGGTCGCACAAAACTTCCGCTTCGTCCATATAATGTGTGGTGATGATAACGGTTGTACCCTGTTTGCGTATTTCACGGATCAAGTCCCACAAATTGCGCCTAGCCTGCGGGTCCAGCCCGGTTGTGGGTTCATCCAAAAAAATGATCTTCGGTTTATTTATAAGTGTAGTGGCAACAGAAAAACGTTGCTTTTGCCCGCCGCTTAATTCCTTGTATTTGGCTTTTGCCTTGTCCTGCAAATTTACCAGGCCAAGCAATTCAACCGGGTTAACCTGCCGGTTGTACAACCCGCTAAATAAGGTGATGAGTTCTGTAAGCTTCAACCCCGGGTAATAGCCGGAGGTTTGTAATTGAACGCCAATGATCTTCTTAATGTCGTTCGGCGATTTATCCAAATTAAACCCGTCTACCAAAACCTCCCCACTTGTCTTTTCACGAAGTGTTTCAATTATTTCAAGGGTAGTGCTTTTGCCCGCTCCGTTGGGTCCGAGTAAGCCAAATATTTCGCCTTGCAACACATCGAAGCTGATGCTTTTCACGGCTTCAAAATCGCCGTATTTCTTCACAAGGTTCTTTACCTCTATTATTTTTTTCATTAAATTTTTTGTGTGATGGCAGGCGGCAAAAGTGAACTATTAATTGTAACGGCAAACAAAAACTTTAGTTATTTTCCGGATGCAGAATATTATTTTTTGTACGATTCCAGTTCTTCCATCATAAGCTTGCTACCTATAAAAAGCGGTGAGCGCTGGTGCAGTTCTGTTGGTTGAATATCCAGAATGCGCTCCTCCCCGTTTGTTGCTTTTCCGCCAGCGACCTCCGCTATAAAAGCTAGCGGATTGCACTCGTACAGCAGTCGCAGTTTTCCTTTCGGTTTATCTATGGTACCTGGATACATGAAAATGCCACCTTTGATCAGGTTACGGTGAACATCGGCCACCATGCTGCCGATATAACGCTGCGTATAAGGTCCGCCATCAGCTTTTCTTTTATTCTGGCATACATGAATATAGCTTTTGGTCCATTCACTAAACTGGTGAAAGTTGCCGTGGTTCACTGAGTAAATTTTCCCGCTTTCAGGGCATTGAATATTGGGATGGCTTAATGTAAACTCCCCTATAGATGGATCGAGGGTAAAGCCATTCACACCGCGCCTGGTACCATAAACCAACATGGTGCTTGAGCCATAAATAACATAGCCTGCAGCTACCTGCATGTTGCCTTTCTGTAAAAAGTCGTCAATAGTACAGGGTTTGCCCAATTCGCTTACTCGTCGGTAAATACTAAATATGGTTCCGATCGAAACGTTTACGTCAATGTTTCCGCTACCATCCAATGGATCCATCAGCAAAACATATTTACTGTTATTGCTTATTTCATCATCAAATACTACGATCTTATCGTTTTCCTCACTGCCTACTCCTGCGCAACTAATGCCATGCTGCAACACACCTATAAATTGGTTGTTGGCATACACGTCCAGCTTTTTCACATCTTCTCCCTGTACGTTCACACTTCCGGCATCACCCAAAATATCCACCAAGCCTGCCTTATTCACTTCTACGTTAACTCTCTTAGAAGCAAGTCCTATATCACGTAGTAACCGTGCCAGTTCCCCGGTTGCCTGCGGAAAGTCACGTAATTGTTGAATTGTAAACTCATCGAGTGTTTGTACACGCCTGTTTATATATGCCATCGTTAGACTTTTAGCTAAGGGCTAAAGATAAAGCGAACTGATAATTATTTGAAACATTAAAATACCTGCAACTTATCTTTTACGATCAACATGAATGGACAACTGAATTAGTGGGGCGGTAGGTGGATGAAAAATGTGCATAAGTAGGTGCAAAAGAGGTGCATAAATGAACCCAAATAAACTTGCACTTAAGGTAGTGCAAGAAGTACCTTAGTGTAAGAATTAGGAAGCGAAAATTTTTGAAAAGAAGTGATTGCAACTTGATTTAAGAGCACCGGGTTAGTAAGTAGTAAGCGCGAAAGCGATTGCAAAAAACAGACTTGGTGCTTTTTTATTGCCCCTACTTTTCTTTCCGCCTTTTGTGATACTTCCCTGGTAAGAAAATCCTGATGCCTTCAAACTGTAGGCAACCTCTATTCAAAATTTATGATCGGGTTTTAGCAGGTCCGGATGAAGTTTTTGGAAACGCCTGATGCGTGGCAGCGATTCATGTTGCACATACGGTACATTCGGATTTAACTCGACATAATTTTGATGATAATCTTCAGCAGGCCAAAATTTCTCGAAGGCTTTTATTTCAGCTGCAATTGGTTCCCGGTACTTTCCCTTTATGGTGGCTATATATTTTTCAGCTGCTAGTTTTTCCCCGTTATTTCTAAAGAATAGAATGGAGCGGTAAGGAGTTCCCAGATCAGGTCCCTGCCCATTTACCTGTGTTGGATCCTGCGAAGCAAAATAAACTTTCAACAACGTTTCGTATGAAACAACTGCAGGGTCATAATAAACATTTATGCTTTCGGCATGACCGGTAGCATGTGAACCAACTTCCTCATAGGTTGGATTCTTTTTAGTGCCGCCAGCATACCCTGACACCACCTCTGCAACCCCCTTCACACTTTCGTACACCGCTTCAACACACCAAAAACAACCCGAAGCAAAAGTTGCCTGCGAAAATTTTGACAACTCTTTATTTGAGGGATGAGCAAAATGGTACGGCTTTGCTTTTTGCGCACACGAAGACATTGTTATACCTATAAAGGCGGCGAGAATAAAACTATATTTCATGGTGATGGGTTTAGAAATTTATATACAAACGTATTAGTTATGCAATGAGATGTGAAAAAAGATTTAATGCCGGCTTTAAAGCAATATGGTTAACAAGTGTTTCATCCAAATTTTTAAACTCAAATTGCTGAATGTTTTCAAAAAAGAGGATATTGCTATGGAAGAAAACTTAACAGCGTTCATGAAGCGTTTACTCTCACTTACCATACTGGTACTATTACAGGTGCACACTTTTGGTCAGGATAGCACGAATGTTCCGCAGGCCAACCCAATTGGCGACACGATTATTGTCAATGACTACTGGCTCGGAGAAAACAAGATTGTTTTTCAAAACAGTTGTTATAAGCAATGCGATGCAGCCGTTGGTTTTATAAACCTGCACGATGATGAGAATACTAGTGTGGACGCGGCTACTTTGTTTTTAGTAGAAGCTGGTGGATCTCTCACCGAGCTAAAACATACCGGTGGACGATACCTGGAATTTAAATTAAATCAGTTAAGTTACCGTGTTGACCCAAATCGAATTTTTTCAGCAGCAGGCATAAAGGCAAGCTTATTAAAACAAGGAAAATATTCCGCAGCTGCGGCAGGGGCAGTAAAGGTATTTGCTGATACACTAAAGAAGAATTATGTTGATAACAGGCTATTGCTTGTGACATTGCATAATAATACACCCGGCAACCTTTCAATCTACAGTTATAAAAAGGGCAATGCTGAAGGCAACAACAGCGCCAAAGTTTTTATTAATCCAGGTATGAACCCAGACGATTTTGTTTTAACGACCACCGATGAAATCTTTAATCATTTAAAGCGAAATAGGATAAACGTGGTATTGCAATATAAGCATGCAAAAGACGACGGTTCGCTTTCCATATATGCGAAAAAGAAGAATATACCCTATGTTAATGTTGAAGCCCAGCATGGTCACCTTAATGAGCAACTTCTGATGTTGAAAATTTTGCATGAAGTGATTATACGTTACCAATCCATCCATCCATTATAAGCAAAAAAATCCCCGCAACTTTTACAGCCGCAGGGATAAATTAACTACAAACTCGTAAGCCGGATTTTGTTTCTAAACTATCATTTATCTGGGATGCATATTACTACGCACCTCTTTATGACTACCCTGGACCATCGGACGAGCAGCCCTCAACCGATCCTATACATGGCATTTCAGCACCCAAGGTTTACCCGTTGCTGTAATTACTTATCGCAACCGTAGGCTCTTACCCTACATTTTCACCTTTGTCCTGCTTTGCAGCAGGATAGTTATTTTCTGTGGCACTATCTCTTGTCTTTTTCCGTCAACAAGTTCAGGAATTAAACAGCCGGCTGTTCACCGGTAGGTTTGCTCTGCGCTGTCCGGACTTTCCTCCCGATTGCTCAGGCGATAGTTCGGTTTGTAGTGGCGTAAAGGTAACATAAAGCCAAATAGAACGGCTATGCATCCAATCTATACATGCACATAGCAGTACCCACAACGGAACAATGAAAGTGCTGGTGCGAATGAAATAACATCAAAAAACTTCCCACACTTTAATGTCACATTATGTATAAAACTGTTATGGCTATTGATTACCCAAAAACTGCATTTTTGCAATCAGCAAAAAAAGAATAAAATTTTAAACCCTATGACCACAGCACTAATTATCATCGTTTTTATAGTAGGGTACATAGCCATTGCTTTTGAACATCCGCTAAAGCTGAATAAAGCTGCGTCCGCCTTAATTACAGGTGTGCTTTGCTGGACCATTTATATTGTTCAAAGCGAATCAACAAATGACATAACTAAAGAATTACTTCACCACATGGGAGATATAGCATCTATCCTTTTCTTTTTGTTAGGTGCCATGACCATTGTTGAATTAATAGACTCTCATAATGGCTTCGACATCATTACACAAAAAATTAAAACAACCAGTAAGTCAAAACTATTGCTGATAATTATTGCGCTTACTTTTTTTCTTTCCGCATTGCTCGATAATTTAACCACTGCAATAGTAATGACATCGTTATGTTCAAAAATTTTAAGTGAAAAGGAAGACAGGCTTTGGTTTGCAGGAATGATAGTTATTGCAGCCAATGCAGGCGGTGCATGGTCGCCATTAGGGGATGTAACAACAACTATGCTTTGGATTGGCGGACAAATCACTGCGATAAATATTATGAAACAACTGTTACTGCCCAGCCTTTTTGCCTGTATTGTTCCTGCATTAATAGTAGCTATTCGTTTTAAAGGGAAGAAAGTTGCGTCGATACCCGAATCTCATTGTTCACCAATAGAAAAGAGAGATGGCAAAATCATCCTGCTTTCAGGTGTGGGGTTTTTAATTTTTGTTCCCTTATTTAAAACGATCACTCATTTACCGCCTTTCATGGGTATGCTATTGGCGTTAGGATTTATGTGGGTTATTACAACAATAATTCATAAAAGCAAAGAACCGGAAGTTGATGGAAGATATAGTGTAGCGAGGGCTTTGCAGAAAATAGATACACCCAGTATATTGTTTTTTTTAGGAATATTATTGGCAGTATCGGCATTGCAGTCATATGGACTGCTAAAAGACCTTGCATCGTTTCTCACCGCAATCTTCAAAAATGAGTTCCTCATTGGTATTGCCCTGGGGCTGCTTTCTGCCATTGTTGATAATGTACCATTGGTTGCAGCTTCGCAGGGAATGTATGATTTATCAACCTATCCAACTGACCATCCTTTTTGGGAGTTTCTTGCCTTAACCACCGGCACCGGCGGAAGCGCTGTTATTATTGGTACCGCCGCAGGTGTTGCCGTAATGGGAATTGAGCGTATTGATTTTATGTGGTACCTTAAAAAAATTGGCTGGCTGGCATTACTTGGATTCGCCGCCGGTATATTGGTTTTCCTGCTCCAAATTCAATTATCAAAATAAAATAAACAACAGCAGCCACAAGTACCACCCGGGGGCATGCGATTGATAAAAGCGTGATGGCTATTGTTGCGTGTCCGCGGTAACCGAAGGTGTAAGCGAGGGGTCCGCTATCAGAAAGTCCGCATCCATCTTCAACCTTATAAAAGCGCCCTTACAGAAACCCGCCCAATGTGTATTGTTTTTGTTTGTCCTGGCTTGCGTCCTTCATAATTAAAGTTCAGTTCAAGATTGTTAGTAAGTCGTTTGGTAACATCGAGGTTCCACAAGAAATTTTTCCCGGGTAATAAGCCATCAAGCATAATGTAACTAATGGTGCTGTTGATGGCACCTGTATAGTCAATATTGCTGAATGTAAATTTTCCATTAAGGCTTGTATTATTTACTGCGTTGTATTTGCTTTCGATGTTTAAGGAGTTCGCATTGGAGATTTCTCCTCCGTACAACGGCAAATTCTTTTTACGGTTAAACTGGTAGCCAGCCTGCACCCTGAGCAAAGTTCCCAATGTGTACGTAATGCGCGGCTCGGTTGTAATAAGGCTTAATTCGAAATTGCGGTTGGCAAATCTTGGGGTGAATAGAGAGTTGTTACCCACTTTTTGGATCACTTCGAAACTGTACTGCCTGCTCACATTCCATCGTCCTTTAAAAACCCACTCGCTAAGTTTACGGCTTTCAAAACCATAGGTAAGAAGAGATTTATTAAAATTGTTGCTGTTGCTTACATCCATACCCCAGCGCTGGTTAAACCGGTTAAACGAAAGCGTGTTTGCAATTACATTTGTAAGTGTGATAAGGGACGTATCTGTTAACCCTCCTTTAAACGGATCAAAAACAATTTTGCCCTGTGCCAGTTCTTTTTTTGCTGTTTGTAAAGATGATTGAAGATTGATACGTCCAACGAAATTCTTCAATCGTTTGTTTTTTATTCCGGAACCAATGGCTTTTGGGTTGAGGTTGATGCTATAGTTTAGCTGGGTATAGTTTGCTTTTACAAACTGGTTGGTTGGGGTAAAAATTCGGATGAATTTTGCCTGGTCGCGAAAGAGTGCTATCTCAAACTCGTTTAACTGTGTAATGCCGTCTGCATTGTAATCGTTCCAGGCAAATTCGCCGCGGCCCGCCGGTACTTCCACATACGAAAAATCGCGGCGTTGCTCCTGCCCTGCTCCCAACTCGTACAACACGTTGCCCGTTACAAACCCTTTCCATTCGTTAATAGAATATTCAATGCGACCCAACATGGAATTATCAGGTTTGAGGGAAGTAAGCGCCTGCTGTTTTATTTGCAATGAACGATAGCTTACGTTAAAGCGAAACTGGTGATGCGTGTTTGAACGTACCTCTGCTGAAAGATTAAAATTGTTGCTTCGATCAACTTCTTCCAACTTGTTTTTAAAAGGCATTTTATCCGTTCGGGTAAAATAGGTAAACGCCCATTTATTCACCTTGGATTCGTCTGATTTTATGTAAGCGGATACAGTATTGAAGGAAAAACTCAACGGCATCAATGTATCCGTTTTTATAAACCGAACTTCGTTGCGTTGTACCGCGTAACTGGCACCAACCGTGTATTTTCGCATAGCAGATAAAGTTTTGCTTACATCAATAGTCGGTCGCAAAAAATATCCTTTTGTATTATCTGAATGGAAGTTGGTAAGATTGAAAATATTGTTGAACTGCCATCCGCCTATTTTCTGACTTTGTTGCAACAGGTGACGTTTACCGTTATAACGATCGCTTCTAAAATAACCCCTGAACTGGTACAACAAAGAGTTTGCCTCCTTGCCGGTTAATTCAAAGCTTAATGATGGCAGATGCTCTGTTGCTGTTACTGGCTGGTAATCCAAACCCCAGTCCCTATAAAACTCAACAGACCTTAAACGTTCCAATGGTTTAAACTTTTTGTCGACCCATTCGTATCCGGCAACCGTATTCAATTGCAGTGCTTTTAACTTATCGCTTTTTACAGTTGCAGTTTTTGTAAACAATAGCTTAGCCGCATATCCCTTGTTGTCACTTTTATGTATCGAAGAAAAGGTATTGACATCATAATTGCTCATAGCCACTTCACCTCTCCATTGGGTTTTCTCGTTAATATCATACACTAAACCAGCCGAAAAAAGTTGTTGTTTTTTTGGCGAAACCAGGTACGATGCAGGCTCATATGAACCTGCCGGAAGCCCATTAACCGGGCGCACCCATTGATAAACTTTGCCGTTGGCACCATTAAACAAAGGTACGTAATTGCCTCGTCCCGCACCTACTTCAATAAAGCCCAGGCTATATTTTGCGCTGTCTTTGTTTGTTGAATAAACATATATAGTCGCGCTGCCACCCATATAAAAAGTATCGCGTTTTGCATACAAAATTTTGCCTACAGAGAATGTATCGAGCGTTGCGGTTGGGTAAAATGCTTGCTGCACACTATCGCCCAGGTTATTTAAATACTGCTTCTGATTTACATCAAGCGTTTGGTTAATAGGCGAACTTTTTGCATCGGTATTGCTATATGCTGCCACGGAAAATTTCAGCTTTTTGCTAACAATTGTTTCGTTGTTTACATAAAGCAACGAGTTAAGAAAATTCCGGTCGGCATATTCAAATTCAACTTGTATCCTTGCATCCTTTGTTATAAAGCGCCGCGGTGTAAATGTTATTTCTGCGGTGTTGTAGTTGATCACATAATCCTGGTCTTCTCCGCGTTGTATTAATGTTCCATCAATAAAAACTCTTTCGGTTCCGGCTAAAACAATAAAGAAAATTTCGTTGTTAGCACCGCGCAAACGGTAAGGCCCCTGGTTGCCTTCCTGCCCCTGGAAAATGTTTCGTGTAAACTTACCTTTTGCAATGGCGCCGCTAACCAAGGTTTTGTTTACAGCCTTACCAATTTTAGCGGAGTTGGCAAACGAGATGCCCTGCAACCGCTTGTAAAAATTTACAAAGTACGACTGGTTTTGCCTGATGTCTATGTCTCCCAGGTTCGCTTCCCAACCACGCTTTTTAAATTGCAACCATACACGGTCAAACTCGTTAAGTTGTTGCGTTGTACCATCTGGCTGAATAGGAATATTATTATCGGTAATTGCTGCAGCCACTTCAATACTGTCCCCTATCAAACCACTTAACTGTAAATTAAATTGCGAGTTCACCACCACGTCCTGGTTGTTGCCAAAGCTCAGTGCACGCCCAAAGCTGCCGTTGTAATTCATTCCGCCAAAATCAAAAAGACTATTTGTTGATGCCTGTTTGTTATTTCGGTTGAACACAAAAGGCTGCGAAATAAAGTTGTTGATCACGCTATCGTACGTAAACCTTTTTGCAACAGCATTCAGGCGATACGGAAACACGCGGTACATTATTTCTACCGTATCCTGGGGTGGTTTTTTCTTCCATTGAAGAAGAGCATTGATAGCATCCAACTTATAATAATTTGTATCCAAACCTTTTATAAAAAACGTTTTTGGAACGATGCTTAAGCTATCTATTTTGGTGGAGGTTGCTGTACTGATCTTTTTTGTTCGCAGGTTGGAATAACTGACCGGCTGCGCATTCATGCCTACAGCACACATTAAAACGACCAATAAAACAGGTATGATTTTGAATAGACTCAAAAGGCGACAGCTACGTAAAATTTAAACCATAAAAATACCGGAGTTTGAGGTTAATAAGCAGACAAAAAATTGATGTAATTGGCTGCCTGTGCAGGGAGTCAAGAGTTCAGTAAAATAAAGAATGAGTTTGCTGGCGAAGCTGATTAAAATTTAACGGCTATATCTGCTTCTGCATATAATCTATTCTTCAATTTCTCAGATAGCATTGGTGCATTGGGATACACCAGTGGATTAACAGGAATTGCATAGTATGGAGTAAATGAAAAGGTGAACTTCCCTGTTTCGTAGGATGATGGAATAGAGAATTCGTAATCTAATATTTTAAAAGTGCTGTTGTCCTGGAGGGCAGGGGGCTGACCCGGTCGTGGACGCCTTGCCCTGTTACGAAAGCCACTATAAAAATGTTGCGAACCTGCATACATGTAAAAGGAAGGGGACACCGAAAATTTTGAATCGCCTGTGTAAAAGTTATGACCTACGCCGGGCGTTAAGGCAAAGTCGGTTTTATTGGCAAAATTGGCACCGGCACTGGCATCAAAAAAAAGCCAGCCAAAATCATAATCAACGTTAGCATATAACGATGTTTTTACTGCCGATTTTATTGACTTACTGCCTTTGTTGTAAAAATATTTATCAACCGTAACCGACCCCGAAAGTTTTTGATCAGGCGATAAAAATTCGTAGCCACCTGTTAAAGTGTAGAGGTCGAAACGATGATAACTAACGGATGAACCATAAGAAGCACTTGCATTAACGAATAAACCCGTTTTATGGTAATAGCCCAATAAAGCAGTGGTATATGAAATTGCTGTATCGTACGCCCTTCCAAAATACACATCGTTGCTCAGGAAATTAACGGATGCCTTACCAAAGGATTTTGACGGCGAATTTTCAAAGCTTTCCTGTGTAATAGCCTGAGGGCTACTCAAAACTACCACCCATAAAACGCAAACGAATTTTATAAAATATGCCATATTAAAATCTCAGTTTTTGTATGGGGTTATGCAACCGCTAAATTAATTTCAATTCTTAGCATTGAAACCTCCTTCATCAACCTTCCTGATAAATTTGATAATGCCATCGATGTACGTTTGCTGATCGTCCCACATACTAAGGTGGCTGCCGTTAGCGCAATAGAGATATTCACCGTGCTGTACTTTTTTGCTCATCATTTTCATATGTTCCGGATCCATGGTATCGAACCTGGCGCCAATTGTAAGTGTGGGAACTTTTATTTTTGAAAGATGAGCCGTACGATCCCACGTTAGCAAACGACCCCCGGTTTTAAATTCGCTCGGTCCCTGCATCATCACATAGATCGTTTCGTTGAGGTGTTTAAAGGAACGATTGACCGGCTCGGGCCAAACAGGCAACCTGCACAAATGCTGTGTATAGTATTCGCTGTAAACCAACCCCTGGTAAACGGAATCATTAAACTTGCCCAATGCCTCATAGGCCTGCAAACTATCTACTAACGACTTACGCATTTGGGTTCTTAATACGCCATTGTATTTTTCATAGGCTGGTATGGACGACATCATATTACTTATGATGAGACCTTTTAAATTTTCCTGGTAACGCAAAGCATACTCCAGGGCAAGTATACCGCCCCAACTGTGTCCAAGCAAATAAAAATTATCGTTGTTGAGATGCAGCGCTTTTCGCACCTGCTCCACTTCTTCTACAAACCGGTCCGTCATCCATAAACTGCTGTCAGCTGGCTGATCGCTGTAGTACGATCCCAACTGGTCGTATTCAATAATCTCGATCGCTTCTTTCGGAAAAAAGCTTTCGAGGCATTCAAAATATTCGTGGGTTGCTGCTGGTCCGCCATGCAGCAATAATAACCTCATGGTGGGGCTATTGCCAATCCGTTTTGTCCAAACTTTAAACTTGCCGGCGGGTGTATTGATTTCCACCATTTTTACACCCCCCGATTGCACCCCCGTATCAACGGGCGTTAAAAATTCGGACAGCGACAGTCTTGCAGTAGAAGCTTCCTGCTGTTTACAGGATGCAAAACAAACACTTGAAATAATAAGGAACGAACCAATTAAATTTCGCATGGCAAAGGGTTTGAAAGGTAACATCAAAGTAACGCTGGGTGAGGTGTTCTGT
Source organism: Segetibacter sp. (assembly GCA_031424735.1). Lineage (GTDB taxonomy): Bacteria > Bacteroidota > Bacteroidia > Chitinophagales > Chitinophagaceae > Segetibacter. Next base: position 4,011 of record JANPIA010000111.1, on the reverse strand, counting down.
TCTTCTAAAGATAATAAATAGGCGTTTGAAATCTACGTTCTACGCGCTTTATAAAACACCCTAAGAATTAAACGTTGAGCAAAGCTGCCACAGTACAGGAGGGCGACGCAACGATGCCGGGTATTGAACTACCGCCTGGAACCCCAAAAATTTATAACCGGATAATATCTCCGAAAAAAATAGAATTCATAAACAGTTTAGAGGTGCCATACCAAAAGGCACGGAAGTTTAGATTATCAACCATAGAAATTATTCTTCCGCGTCCCACCTGGTCGATATTGATAACGGCGGAATTTTTAACCAGGTCTTTATTTCCACGGTACAAATAACCACTTTGTAGCGGGTTATCGGTGTATATAACCGGCGAATCGTAAGCGGTATTATTTTGGTCCATGAACAAAGTATTGGATTTAAAAACGCTTACTGTTGGCGTACGGTAACCATAACAAAGTGGATGCGTAATATCCATCTTCGCTTCAAAAATTGAACCCGCCATTTCCTTTGCCCGGGCTTCGTCGCTACGCAATGCATAGGGCAGCATGGAAGTGGTATCTTTTTTATCGTTTGATTTAAACGTGACTTTTGTCAGGCCGTTCGTGCTTAAAAATTTCACGGCATCTTCCGTAGCTATCAAGGTGCCACCGCCGGTAACCCATGTACGTAATTTTTCCTGCGCGGCTTTATCAAGATTGCCATACATGCCAGAGGGCATGATCATTACATTATAACGTGAAGTATTGATTGCGTTGAAACGATCTACATCTACAATGCTGACAGGCATTGAAAACTTTTGATCGAGTAAGTGCCATATTTCGCCAACATCGGTTGGGCTTGTACCGGTGCCGCCAAACATCATTATTTCGGGTTGTTTAACCGCTGCAAAGCTGGCGCTGCCAAGGTCGATGCCAGTAGCGGATAGCCCAGACTTCAGACTAACTACATCCACACCGGTATTTTTTACCTCCTCTTCAATTATCTTATAAATTTCGTTGGGAGTTTTGGTTTGTTGTTTTACAGGAATTAATATGGCACCGTATTCAAATTTCTTTACACCATCGCTGGTAATTCCTTCCATTTTTTGGGTGGCAACTTTTACCAGCACCCCCCTGCTTTGTAAGGCATACAAAAACCTGGGAGCAAAGTATTCATCCCAACCAAAAACATAGGCATAGTTACTGGCACCACCTTTAATGCTACCGGTAATTAGGGGTGTTGTGATAACCTTGCTACCCTGCCATGCCGAAGGCGATGCCGTAAGCGATGCATAGGGAAGGTTAAAAGCCAATGGAATGGTCCACGCAGTTACGTCGTAAAAAAGACTGTCTTTATAATCTAAAACCTTTTCAAAAATGGTTTTAATGATTTTAAAGCCTGGTTGATTCGTTGGTATTATATAAGAACTGCCTGGTTGAAATGTTTTGCCTTCGGCTGAAAAAGACTGCTTTAATTCGTACACTTCTAACTGGTGTTGCAGTAACATATCGAGCAACTGGCTTGTTTTACTTTGATCGTTCGCATCGCCAAATACAAATGCTTTAGTTGAAAAAGAGGTTGCTTCTTTAATAACGTCGGTATAAAATCCCCGCTGGTAGTTCAGCAACTCTTTGCGCATGTTACCTGCAGCTTCAAGTGTTGAAAGCGTTGTGATAAATTGGTTGCGTATTGTAAACGGAAAGGTGAGTAATCCGTTATCCGTTTGCTGTGCATGACCACGGCTGCTTGCCTGTTCAAATAAAATGCCTATGCCGCCATTGATGTCTGGGTAGGTAGAACCTTTGCCATAATAAAAATCGTCGTAGCCTTCCTTAGTAAAATAGAGTGAGCCAATGCTGTCTAAATATTTTGCATGATAGTTACCAATTAGCCCCGTCAGCTCCTGGTTTCGTTTGGGTGTGTTAAGGTTGGTACGTGCCGGCACACCCGGTTGAAAAAAGAAAGTGGCATTGCTGCCCTGCTCGTGATGGTCGGTAAAAATATTGGGCTTCCACTGGTGAAATATTTTTAGGCGATTGCGGCTTTCAACATGTTGTGCGGGTAGCCAGTCACGGTTAAGATCGAACAGGTAATGATTGAACCTTCCTCCGGGCCAAGTCTCGTTCAGTTCACGTGCGTTGGGATCGGAAACCTGGGTTTTGCTTTTGTGCATATTTGCCCACGTGGCAAAGCGGTTTAATCCATCGGGGTTAAACGATGGATCGAGTATAACAACCGTGTTCTTAAGCATTTCATCAACCTGCGGGCCGTTTGCAGCAGCAAGGTAGTAAGCGGTAAGCAACGAAGCATTTGCTCCACTGCTTTCATTTCCATGAATACTGAAGCCCATCCAAACCACATCGGGCATATTATCAATAGTAAGCGACGCAGACTTTTCGGGGTTGCCCAACAACAAATGTTGTTGCCTGATCGCTTCAATATTTTTATGATTATCCGGAGAAGTGATGGTTAGTATTAATTGTGGTCTGCCTTCGTAAGTAAAGCCGCTAACCTGCAACGATATGCGATCGGACGCTGCATCCAATGCTTTCATATAATTCACTAACCTGTCGTGTGTTATATGCCACTCGCCTACTTCGTGGTATATAACCGACTTTGGCGTTGGTATAGATGGATCGTAGGTTACATTCCTGGGAAGATAATAGCTTAGGTTTTGCGCACAGAGCGATTGAATTATAATAACAGTAACGAAACCCAAAAACATCTTTACCATGAAATATGAATTATTAGACAGGAAGGTAAGGAAGCTTTTTGATTATGGAGGGAGACTATCTTCGCAAAGCAACTACTTCTTCTTTACCATGTACTTCAAATAAAAATCATTGCTGTTCAACACTTCAATGTTTGAGAAATAAAAATCGCCGGTATCCTCGGTTATAATACAGGTGCAACCGGTTTCTTCAGCCGAATAGTATTCCAGTCCGTCTTCAAAATCGTTGACAGCAGGATTTTTCAGCGCCTTTTTTACTACAGAAGAATTGGCATCAGCTATTAAAATATTCTCACACAACAAGCTGACTTTTTTCCTGGCAATTTTTGCATTGTATTTTTTTTCCGAGAAATAAAAAGCGATGGCAAGGCAAATGGGCGATGTAAATAATTGGAATTGATTTGTATCGTTAAGGCTTAGTATACGGGAAGTACAGGTAAATAGAGGGTACTCTTTATTTAGCACCGAAACTAATATGTTGGCATCTAAAAATACCCGCATTATTTTTTTGAGGCGAAGTATTCAACTTTGGAAGACTTGCGGCTTCTTTTTTTTGTTTGGTAAACTGCCCCACCCTCTGCAACCTGGTGTACCCAGTTGGAAATGGGAAAATCTTCTAAGGAGTGATAGCTGGAGGTGGTGATTTTTTGCAATAGAAACTCTATCAGGCGCGAAAGACTGATGTTGTTTTCGGCAGCATATTTTTTTGCTTTTTCTATAACTGCCTCATTAAAGCTTAAGGTGATTTTGCAATCCATAACCCAACATTTTTACAAAAATAAAAAATTATACGACAAACAATAATATTTTATACGTAAGATTTTCAAAGTTTTCGGGTATGAAAAAGCCACCATTGCAGGTGGCCTCTTTATTATCTAACAGTAGTTTATGCCGGAACACCGTACATTTCTTCGCGCAAATTTTTTACGCGGTCATCTTCTAAATATTCATCAAAGGTCATCAACCGGTCGATGATTCCCTTAGGGGTTAGCTCGATGATACGGTTGGCTACGGTTTGCATAAAAGTATGATCGTGGCTGGTAAGCAAAACAATGCCCTTAAAGTTGGTAGCGCTTTCGTTAAAAGATTGAATGCTTTCCAGGTCAAGGTGATTTGTAGGTTGATCGAGAATAACAACATTAGGGTTTTGCAGCATCATACGGCTGATCATGCAACGCACTTTTTCTCCCCCACTCAGCACCTTTGTCTTCTTCATAATATCATCACCGCTAAACAACATCTTACCCAAAAAGCCCCGCAGAAAAGGCTCATCGGCATCGGTTACATACGATGGCACCCACTGGCGC
>JANPIA010000110.1:0-19830 GCA_031424735.1 Segetibacter sp. | reverse complement strand
ATCACTCTCATCCAAAAATCTTCACAAGTACCAGGGGCAAATAATTCATAATTGCAAGACCTGCCAGTGAAATAATGGTTGCGGTAATTATCATCCGTAAACCAAAAAACCGCATTCGAACCTTCTTAAGAAAATCGAAACAAAACCAAAAGTTATACACGGCAGACGCAATTGTTTGCCACAAAAAAACGCCCATCGATAAAATGTTTATTTGAAACACTACGCCCAATATCACATCACTCACCGTTAGTATCATAAAATAAAATACACTGGTAACTACGGTTAGGGCATTCTTTTCTGATAGATATTTTTTCATACTGTGACCTTTAGTGGCTTTGGTTACAAATGTAACGCACAACAATTTTTACTGGTAATCATTCTACGGGCAAGTGCTTAATTTTCAATTAAACTTTATGAGAAAATTTATTTTGGAGGAAACCGGTGCTTTTATCTTTGCCGCTCAATTTTGCCCGCACTGCAAACGGGTCCTGTATTGGAATATTGTTTTTTGGTTAGGATGAGCACAACTGATAAACGATAGCTAAAATGATAATATATGGCACTACTTCATAACCGGGTTTCGCAAAAGGAACTCAAGGAACTCTTGATGAAAGAAACGGAGAAACGTATCACCATCAGTTTCTACCAGTATCATCCAATTCAAAATCCTGCCGAGTTTAGGGATGAATTGTATAAAGGCTTAAACACCCTGAACGTTTTTGGAAGGATTTACGTGGCAAAGGAAGGCATCAATGCGCAAGCCAGCATTCCACAAACAAACTTTGAAGCGTTTAAAACATTTCTTTATTCTTTTGATTTTCTCAGCGGCATCCGGTTAAACTTTGCGGTAGACGATGACGGGAAATCGTTTTGGGTGCTGAAAATAAAAGTGAGGGATAAAATTGTGGCCGATGGAATTGATGACCCATTGTTTGATATGGCGAAAAAGGGGCGTTATGTAAATGCTTCGGAGATGAACAATTTGCTTCACTACCCCGAAACCATAGTGGTTGATATGCGCAATCATTACGAATATGAGGTGGGCCATTTTGAAAAAGCGCTGGAGGTACCGTCGGATACTTTTAGGGAACAACTACCGATGGCCGTAGAAATACTGAAAGATCAAAAAGACAAGAATATTATTATGTATTGCACCGGTGGCATTCGTTGCGAAAAGGCAAGCGCATATATGCTGCACAATGGCTTCAATAATGTGTTTCACCTGGAAGGTGGAATAATACATTATGCACAACAGGTAAAACAACTGGGGTTGGAAAGTAAGTTTATTGGTAAAAACTTTGTGTTCGACGACCGGTTGGGTGAGCGTATTACAGCCGAGGTAATTGCCCGCTGCCACCAGTGTGGAAAGCCTGCTGATGCCCATACCAATTGTAATAATGATGCCTGCCATTTGTTGTTCATACAATGTGATGAATGTGCTGCAAAGTTTGATGGGTGCTGTACGGCGGAGTGTCAAACTGTTTACCATCTTCCGGCAGAGGAACAAAAGTTATTGAGAGAAGGAAAGGAGAACGGCACCATGATTTTTAATAAATCAAAAAAAAGATTGCGACCGCGGTTGAATGAAATGGATTGAGAACTATACTGCTCCCAACTCTTTCAACAATTGTTTAACCCGCTGCTCCGTCTCTTCATCGCTTAGCTTCTGCGAAATAAACTTCTCCCCAATTAACACTTCGTACAACTCGATATATCTTTTACTAATGGTTTCAATCCATTCAACATTCATTGCCGGAACAGTTTGCCCCTCCTTACCCATAAAATTGTTTGCGATCAGCCACTCTCTTACAAACTCCTTACTCAACTGTTTTTGCGGCTCGCCATTTTGCAATCTTTCTTCAAAACCGTCAGCATAAAAATAACGCGACGAGTCGGGGGTATGTATTTCATCCATCAGGTAAATCTCGTTTCCGATCTTTCCAAATTCATACTTCGTATCCACTAATATCAAACCCCTTTCCCTGGCAAGTTGCTGCCCTGTTGCAAACAATGAAAGCGCATAGGCTTCTATCTTTTCGTATTCTGCCTTATCAACAAGGCCTGTTTCAATAATATCCTTTTTAGAAATATCCTCATCGTGACCAACAGAAGCTTTGGTACTGGGTGTTATGATTGGTGAAGGAAAATATTCATTCTCGTGCATGCCCTCGGGCAATGCCACGCCGCAAAGTTCCCGCCTGCCACTTGCATAAGTTCGCCAGGCGTGCCCGGTAATGTTTCCACGTACAACAATTTCTACTTTAAACGGCGTGCACCGTTTACCCACAGCGGCATTAGGTGCTGGTGTTGCCATTAACCAGTTTGGGCAAATATGTTTTGTTTTATTGAGCATGTATGCAGCAACCTGGTTCAACACCTGTCCTTTAAAAGGTATGGGCTCCGGCAGTATAACATCAAAAGCGGAGATCCTGTCGCTGGCAATCATCACCAGCCAATCATCACCTACAGAATAAACATCGCGAACCTTGCCACTGTAAAAATTTGTTTGGTGGGGGAAATGAAAAGTAGACATGCATTCAACATTTTTCGTGTGCAGCAAAGATGATTGTTTTTATAAAGCGACCAGTATTTCGTGCAATGGAAACTATGGTGCAAATATCCCGAACCACCACATCATTTTCAACCGCATGTTTATACACTTTACAAGCCTTTAAGTGAACAAATAAAATTTTCAGTTGAAACTAACAATGACTATTTTGCTCCATCAATTTTAAAACTAAAACAGCCATTATGAAAAAGAGCTACTGCTTTTATGCTATGCTACTTACCTGCTTGTTTTCTATTACAACTTTTGCACAATCCGTAATATTATCAGGCGATGTAAAAGATGAAAAGTCCAACGCAGTTATTGCAGGAGTTTCGGTAATAATACGAGGAACCGGGCAGGGCACCGTCACCGACGATAAAGGACACTTTCGGTTGTCCACATCCCAAAAACTTCCACTCACGTTAAATTTTTCAGCCGTAAATTTTGAGAATAAAGAAGTTGTTGTTAGCAGCGCATCCGGTGCTATTACGGTTACCTTGCTACCTACTTACACTATGGCGGGCGATGTTACGGTAACTGCCGCTTCCCGTACGGTAGAAAGAAGTTTGGAATCTTCCGTTTCAATAGAACCCATTACCCGTGCTGCTATTATCAATTCGCCATCGCCAAGTTATTACGATTTGCTTGGGCAGAAGAAAGGCGTTGATATCACCACTTCAAGCTTTGCTTTTAAAACACCCAGTACCCGCGGCTTTAACGGAAGCGGCAACCTGCGCTTTAACCAGTTGGTTGATGGAATGGATAACCAGGCTCCCGCTTTAAATTTTGCCGTTGGCAGCATCATTGGTTTAACCGAGTTAGATGTTGAAAGTATGGAACTGCTGCCTGGTGCATCTTCTGCATTATATGGTTCGGGGGGCATGAATGGCACATTGCTTATCAACAGCAAAAGCCCCTTCACCCGTCAGGGATTTAGTTTTCAAATTAAGCAAGGTGTTAACCATGTGGACGATTACCAGCGCAAACCTGCACCGTTTTATGACTGGTCGATGCGCTGGGCGAAAAAAGTGTCCGATAAATTTGCCTTTAAAATAGGTGCCCAGTTTGTACAGGCGCAGGACTGGAGAGGAAATGATGTTAGAAACTTACTGCGTAATAATGTGATCAGTTCGCTTAAGCCAGGCGACAGGCAAAGCGATCCCAATTACGATGGCGTGAACATTTTTGGTGATGAGGCAAGCGCCAGCATGAGCGCATTTTCGCAGGCGGTACAGGCACAAACCAGAGGAGGAATTTTAGCGGCAACAGGAGGCACGGTTGATATCATTGCATTACTAAACACTTTACCGGCTAATGCTACCTCAACGCAAATTGGCGCTTTCATAGGTGGATTTCCTGCTGCCCTGCAACCAACTATCCAAAACGTTATTCCCTTTTATTTTGGCAGCCGTAACGGCGTGTTCGGTACACAAAACGTGAGCAGAACCGGTTATGCAGAACAAAACCTGGTTGATTATAATGCTTACAATGTACGCCTGTCTGCTGGTATGAACTATAAAATAACAGATGACATTGAAGCTTCATTTTTAGGATACTTTGGTTTGGGTACCAGCGTGTACACCGGTGCCGACCGGTATGCTTTGAAGAATTTAAAAATGGGACAGTATAAACTGGAGATCAAAAGCAAGAACTGGTTTTTGAGGGGATATACTACCCAGGAAAATTCAGGCGATTCTTACACTGCAACCACTGCCGCATTGTTCATCAACCGCTCGTGGAAAACGGATGCAGACTGGTTTGCTCAGTACACCGGCAACTATGCAGGTGCACGTTTACAAGGAGCACCCGACGGGCAGGCACATGTTGTTGCAAGAACCGCTGCCGAAACCGGGCGGATATTGCCTGGAACGGCTGCATTCGACAATGCATTTGCAAAAGCGATCAGTACTAACATATCTGCAGGCGGTGCAAAGTTTGCTGATAAGTCGAGCCTTTATCATTACGAGGGGCAACTTAACCTGAGCGACCAGGTAAAGTTTGCTGAAGTATTGGTGGGCGCAAGTTTCAGGCACTTCCGGTTAAATTCAAAAGGAACCATTTTTGCAGACACAACCGGCCCGATTGGCATTAATGAATATGGTGGTTACGTACAAATGCAAAAAACTTTGTTTAACGATGTGCTTAAACTTACCGGTTCAATTCGCTACGATAAAAACGAGAACTTTGAGGGCAGGCCAACACCGAGGTTAAGCGCTTTGATCAAAGTGGCAAAGGATCATAATATCCGCATGTCGTACCAAACAGCTTACCGTTTCCCTTCCACACAGGATCAATATATTAACCTGCTTACGGGTGGTGCAAACCGTTTAATTGGTGGTTTGCCTCAATTTGAAACCTTCTTTAAATTCAATACCAACCCGGCGTACACCTCCGAAAGTATTGTTGCTTACCGGGCTTCGCTAAATCCCACTTTATTAAAAGTGGCACAGTTTACCACCATCAATCCCGAAAAAGTAAGATCGTACGAGATAGGTTACAAAGCGCTGATCGCAAAAAAATTGCTGATAGATATTTATGCATACCAAAGCAAGTACAAGGACTTTATAGCAAGAACCGCGGTAGGTCGTGGCAAATCGGGTAACCCGGCTACCTATCTTACTGAGTTAGCCAGTCCTTTCACTACCGATAACCTGTCGTTTGTGGTAACCTCGCCAACGCCCGTAAAAGCAAATGGTTATGGTGTGGGTATCGAGTACAATGTTTATCAAAACTTCGGTTTATCTGCCAACGTTTTTGGCGACCAGTTAAAAGATGTGCCAACCGGTTTGATCACTTTTTTTAACACACCCAAGGTGCGTTACAATTTAGGATTGAGCAACGCTAATGTTTACAAAGGCATTGGTTTCAACATAAACTACAGGTGGCAGGATAAAATAAACTGGGAAGGAACTTTTGGTGCCGGAGAAGTACCATCGTACGGTACAGTTGATTTGATGGCAAGTTATAAAATGACAAAAATTAACAGCCTTATAAAAATTGGCGCTACCAACCTATGGAACAAATATTACAGGAGCGCATTTGGCAACCCACAGGTGGGTGGCTTATACTATGTAAGTTTTGGCTACAACATCTTTTAAAAAACCTCTCTTTGTGTACCAGATCCCCTTGCTGTGCAGGGGGATTTTTTTGCCCGGCAATGGCCTTATTGCTTTTGGGTTTGTAAACGTAAACGTATATTTTTGCCGCTGTTTAAAAGTTGAGGAAACTTGTTTTACACTGGTTAATTTTCAAACAAACATATGCGAACAATACTTTTTAGAGAAGCCCTTCGTGAAGCCATGAACGAAGAGATGCGCAAAGATGACCGCGTTTTTTTAATGGGCGAAGAAGTGGCTGAATACAATGGCGCTTATAAAGTTAGCCAGGGAATGTTAGCCGAATTTGGTCCGAAGAGAGTAATTGATACGCCTATTGCCGAACTTGGTTTTACTGCCATTGCGGTAGGCGCGGCACAAAATGGATTGCGCCCTATTGTTGAATACATGACCTGGAACTTTGCCGTATTAGCGCTCGATCAAATATTAAACACTGCCAGTAAAATGCTAGCTATGAGTGGCGGACAGGTTGGATGCCCGATTGTATTTCGCGGGGCGAACGGTAGTGCCGGACAATTAGGCGCACAACACTCCACTGCCTTTGAAAGTTTGTATGCAAACATTCCCGGCCTAAAAGTTATTTCTGTTTCCAACCCATACGATGCAAAAGGATTATTGAAAAGCGCCATCAGGGACAATGATCCGGTGGTGTTTATGGAAAGCGAAGTAATGTATGGAGAGAAGGGAGAAGTACCCGAAGAAGAATACATAATACCAATTGGTAAAGCCGATATAAAAAGAGCCGGAACTGATGTGACCATTGTATCGTTTAACAAGATGATGAAGGTGGCATTGGGCGCTGCGGAGGAACTGCAGAAAGAAGGTGTAAGTGCAGAGGTGATTGATTTGCGAACCATACGGCCGATGGACTGGCAAACAATTTTGGAGAGCGTAAAGAAAACAAACCGCCTGGTTATTGTTGAAGAACAATGGCCATTCGCTTCCGTTAGTTCCGAGATCACTTATCGTATACAGAAAGAAGGATTTGATTATTTAGATGCACCCATTCGCCGCATCACCAGCGCCGATGCGCCTATGCACTACGCTCCCAACCTGGTGAATGCTTACTTACCAGATGTACCCCGTACAGTGAAACTGGTAAAGGAAGTGATGTATATGAAGAAATAATTGGCTCTATAATTTATCCCGATCCCGCACTTTGCTGCGGGATTTTTTATGTTTTAAAATTCAAGATGCCTCTGTGTTTCTCTGTGCCGTAAACTGCCTCTGTGATTTAAAAAAAACCCCACAGGCACAACGTTTCTATCTTTTAAACTCTTTAGTTTACCAGGCAGCCCAATAATGTTATGCCGACAAACGGAGCGTCGCAAGCAAAGAATCACTCTTAACCTGCTGCAGGTTTCATAATTATTTATACTTGCACATACTACCAATGTGTTTTACTTTGATGATATGATTCAAACCACATCCATCAACGAAGTAATTGTACACCTTGATAACATAATTGAGTGGAGCAAAAAACAAAACAGCCGCATTGGATACTTTGCCACCCTTTACCGCAGCATGACCATTGCGGTTCAAAAAGGCATTGCTAACAATAGCTTTAAAGATGGTAAGCGTATGGAAAGGCTTGATACCATTTTTGCCAACCGCTACCTGCAGGCATGGTACGCTTATGTAAACAAACAAACCTATAGCAATGCCTGGCGGTCCACCTTTAGCGCCTGCGATAATGGTAACCTGGTTGTGCTGCAACATCTGCTGCTGGGCATCAATACACATATTAATCTCGACCTGGGTATTGCAGCAGCGGAAACCTGCCCCGGCGATAAAATACACGACCTGCGCGAAGACTTTGAAAAAATAAACGATGTGATTGCATCGCTGATGCAAACAGTGCAGGACAACCTGAGTAAAGTTTGGTGGCCATTAAAAATGCTTACCAAAATCAGCAACAACCGCCACGAAGCGGTGTTAAATTTTAGCATTGATTCTGCACGCAAGGCATCGTGGGCAAATGCGGTGGCGCTGGCCGTGGTGCAGGGCGATGCTAATAAAAATTATATAACTATGATGGACAATACGGTTGTAAGAATAGGCAACCGCATAATGGACCCAGGATTAGCCATGGGCTTTGTACTGCAACAAGTACGAAGAATGGAAGATAAAAATGTAACGAACATAATTGGCTTACTTAAATAGTTACACTACCTCATCTTTGCTTTTTTTAGCAGGCGTTTTTATGATCCATATAAAAAACGATATGCCTTCCAGTATCATTGCCACTCCCGCAAGAATACTGAGCGTAACTGCCGTTTTGCCTGTTGTTACCGAACTTGCAATGATTAACCCGATAATTAATAAAATCAGGAAAACCTGGCTCTTAAAAACCGATAAATATCTTTTAACCATGTGATGCATAAAAACAAATGTTAAGCCACGATGATAAACGTGCAGAATTAGTAAAAGGTTTACAACTTTTCTATTTTATATAGTCGATTTGAGGGTATTAAAAAGTAGCATTGCGACAAAAGCTCCACAAAAAATATAATTAAGCACCCCGTTTTTATAACCATTGCAATGCCTGCTACCTATCCCTCACAATGTAACCAGCTTTTTTTAACTGAAATTCAAAGATACCAGCATAGCAATGTTTATCGCTATCGTCATTGTTACTATTCAAACACTTTTTTAGAACTTATTTTTAAAATGAGCCAAAAGGTTAATGTATTATTCCGTTAACTTTCCTTGTAATAACAGCAAAAAAAATATGGACGTTAAAAAAGGTTCCAAGCAAAATCCCTGGCAACTAAAAACACCACCGGGCACCACTGAATACACCATTTACCGCGATGATACCGTAGACCCGGCAATATTGATTTGTAAAGTAGGCGCTACCGAACTTCGCTACCAGGCACGATGTATTGACGACCTGCTTAGCATGTTAAAACAACATGGCGATTGGATGGAACTGGGCAGCGCCGACGAACAAAAGCCTGCAAAAGAAGGAACAGTTGAAGCATGGGGACGATCGCCCAACAACCCGGTGGGAGGATGGTACGGACTGAAAAAAGGTTTCAGGGGGCGATTTGGAATGTATATACCGCCACTGCTGGAAAAGCTAGGTTTAGCAGAAGTTGAACACAACCCACGGAACAACCGGATGCGTGCCAGGTAACCCTTACCACCTCATCAGCCTGTAGTATGTAAATTCTACATTGGTAAAAAGAACCACTTTATACCGGTTCATCTCTCTTTAAATTGGTGCTGAGGTAATTCTTATTATTGTGCCTGAGGATGGCAACAACCGATTAAATCAGAATAGGACCAATATCTTTTTCCTGAACGATTTTAGGATGCTTAACCAAACTTTATCCCTTTTGCGCCAGCTCAATCATCGCTGCTACTTCTTCCACTGCGGCATCATCGCCGCCAGAAAAACCGGAGAAGCGAAAGCGGATGTTACCCTCTTTGTCAATTACAAATTTGGTAGGTATACTGCTGATCTTATAATCTTCTACGGCTTTGTTCAACCCGGTTTTTCCATCCTGCAAATCCATTAAAACTTCAAAGGGATAATTGTTTTCAACTACAAACTTCTTTGCATTTTGTGTGGCAATGGAATCGCCGTGCTCCCATGTATGAATGAAGAGGAACTTTACATTGCTATCATCTTTAAATTTATCGACTGCCATCTTCATTGCAGGAAAAGACTTCTTGCACGGACCACACCATGTAGCCCAAAAATCAAGCAAAACGGTTTTGCCCTTTAACGATGCCAGCGAAACCACATTACCATCTACATCTTTCAACATAAAACCGGGCGCAGGCATCTTTATCATTTGCTTTGCCATGTCCTTTCTTATTTTGTCTGCCAATATTTTATTTAGCGAAGCCACATACGCATCATAGCCTTCGGTGCTACCTTTTACTTTTACATAGAGTGTCTTCAGTGTCTCTTTCATTTCAGTAGTTGCCTGCCCTGCTGCAACCGCTTCATTTATTTTATCGAAGGCTTCCGGGTGTTTGCCCAATGCAATCAATACCTGTGCATAGTTTGAGTTGATATAACCCCTTACCGTGTTGGAGCTGTCGTGAGCAGCACGAACAAAACCCAGTGCTTCCCCATACTTTTTTTGTTTCAATAAAATTTCAGCCAGCGAATTATTATAGCCCACATAACCTGTGGCAGCAAAGCCGGCACCCACATCGGTGCGGTTAGTGGTCATGTATTTATAGGAATTCTTTATCGCTTTTTTATACAGTTCGGCAGCCTCATCCAGGTGACCGTTTTTAAGAAGTACACCGGCGGTTCCTGCCCAGCCTTCGCCCTTCCAAACGGGGGTTTTTACCATGTTAGCATACTGCAAGGCTTTCTTTACATTTTCATCTTTTGCATAAGCGGTGGCTACGGCATTGCGTGCATAGTCATACTGAATTCTCTCTTCGCCAAATTTCGACGGGGGAAACTTCTTGATCCACGCTTTATACTTTTGTTCTTTTTTAGCGGGATCCGTTTCATCGTAAACAACTTTTACTTCATCATTACGTACATACTGACCTGCGGGAAATTTTATCTTCGCCGCTTTAACAACAGAGTCTGAAACAGCAATTTTTTTAAGCTGGTAAAAGAAATTTGCAGCGGTCATCCAATCCTTTTCCTCTTCGCTTTTTAAATGAGCATAAAGCTTTTCTTCAAGCAACACTTTACCACTTTCAGCCTTTGAGTTAAGCAGGCTTGTGTAATACTTTCGGAGCGTATCTTCCAGCGGCTTGTTGCTTTTTTTTGTTTGCGCCAGGGTTGAGTTGGCACCAAGTATTACGCAGCAAAACATCACCAGTTTAATATGCTTATTCATTTTTATAAAGTTGAATTATTTTAAAAGCTGTTCTAATTTTTTAGGAAGCGCTTCTTCTCTTAAGTTGTTTGCAATTACTTTTCCTTCTTTGTCTAACAGGAAACTGGTTGGAACTACTTTAATTCCGAACTCTCTAACGATACTACTTTCCCAACCCTTCAAATCACTTACATGGCTCCATGTTAAACCATCTTTTTCTATCGCTTTCATCCACGCTTCCTTTTTAGTATCGAGCGAAACACCAATGATTTCAAAACCCTTATCATGGTATTTCTGATATGCCTTTACAACGTTGGGATTTTCTTTACGGCAGGGTACACACCAGCTTGCCCAAAAATCAACCAGCACATATTTACCCTTGAACGATGAAAGCTTTAGCGGATTTCCTGAAGTATCAGTGATAGCAAAATCAGGTGTGGCGCCAATGCCGGTTTTAGCAGCTATGCGCTGGTGCTCTGTTATCTTTTTGCCGTACAAACTGGTTTGCGCTTTTTTGCCTAATGAAGCAAAACTTTTCTTCGCCATTTGCGGGTTGGGATAACCAATGTAGCGATCGTAAATGATGAATGGAGCCACTGATGATTGGGGATGCTTTTTAATAAAAGCCATTATTGCAACCGCAGTTTGATCGTTCAGCGATTGCATGCCATCATCAAATATCTTCCGGTCCTCGGGCGTAGCTTTTACTTTGCCATGCTGCGTTACAGAGTCGAGTCGTTGATACATGGGTCCTGCCTGCCTGGATATTTTTATCCACGCCTTGCTCCATTCAAGCCACTCGGCTTGCGATTTACTGCCGGTAACCTTTGCTTTACTCAGCGAGTCTTTTTGCCCGTTAAAAGTGATGTTACCGGGCTCCAGGAACAAGCCTGTTTGATTACGGGTGTCTGCAATTTTTAAGGTATAAAAAAAGGGTTCACTAAGCTTCCCGGTAAAACTAAATTTCCCATCTCGAGCATAGGTAGAGTCCAGTATTTCAAATTCCGCATCGTTGGTGCTGAGGTATATTTTTTCATCTTTCAATCCGGCTATTTTACCTGAAAGGTTATAGCTGGTTTTATTGATTTGCTTCTTTGGAGTTTGTGCAATAGCAGAAGAAGCTGCTATGTAAAAGCTTACGATTATGATCCAACTATTTCTTTTCATGATTTCGATTTTTGCGTTTCGATTCTTTTATGAGCCAAGGCTTTTGAATAACCATTAAACATCGGTTGCGGCTCCCCCGCCAGTATTGCGGGGTCGCACTCTTTTACTGTTGTTTGTGTTGCAGCGACCTACGCGTCATTGCGAGGAGCGGGTACGACGACGAAGCAATCTGCTGTTGGATATTCAGGGTTTCATAAAAGGTAGTCGAATAAAATTTATTTGTTTCTAACTATTCAGCAGCGAATTGCTTCGTCGTACCTCCTCGCAATGGCGGGGAGATGATTGCCTGGCAGCGGATTGCTTCGTCGTACCTCGCAATGACGGGGAGATTATGTTGTTTCATTCCCGTAGTGCAGTAAATTGCTTCGTTCCCTGCTGCGACGCATAAGAAATTGCATTAACTGTTCGTCTGGTTCCATAAAATTACCGTAGGTACTAGAGTGCGACGCAATGGCAGCACCATCTGTGCTAATTCCGCCGGTAACAAAAAACATTCTTCTTTTTTTTCTTACTCCCCTTTCAGGGTTCTTAATACCCCTGGTTTTGCGACAGGCTCGGGTTAGCAACCCGTTGGTTTTCGGGGATGGGATACAGCACATCGGTTGCACTCCATGTAGCCGGTTTCTGACCACCAATTACTGCATCGGCGCGGTTGGTGCGTTTTAAGTCCAACCAGCGATGCCCCCACTCACCAAACAATTCCACCTTTCTTTCCTGCTCTATTGCTAATAATAATTGCGGTTGATTAATGGTTGCACTTAATGCTCCCAAGCCTGCCCGTGTCCGTATCACATCCACATCGCTTTTTGCCCCTGAGAGATTATTTTGTTGCGCTCTTGCCTCTGCACGCACCAGGTACAACTCAGCAAAACGTAAAGCAATATTGTACTCGTTACCGGTGCCGGTCCTTACCTTGTACTTGTTAACATGGTAATAGTTTTTGCCGCTAACAGTTGTTACGGCAGCCCAGTTGGTTTTACGCAAATCTGCTGCTTCAAACGATTTGTAGATCGTATCGTATAAAGAGAAGTTGGGTACTACACCAGTAGCAGAAAGGTAATTAGCACCAAGTGTGGAAACGCCGGTAGTATTAGCTATCTGCCAGATAATTTCGTTGCTGGTATTGATGAAAGTATTGGCGGGAGTTTGCAGTGTATAAGTGCCGGGACCTGCATTTATTACCTGCGTAGTTTGTGCTTCTGCATTAACCCAATCTTTTTGATATAGGTAAACTCGTGCAAGCAGGGTTGTAGCAGCCCATTTATTTATGCGTGCCCTAAATGTGCCAACATAAGCGGCGGGTAAACCTGCCTGTGCCTCAGTTAAATCTTTAACGATCTGTGCCCAAACCTGTGCTGCGGGTGTGCGTGGGAGGGTTGCATTTGCCAACGGATCATCACTTAAAGCCAAAGGCACATCGCCATATAAATTTACCAGGTAGAAATAAGCGTATGCTCTTAAAAACTTCGCTTCGCCTAAAAGCTGATCTTTTACAGAAGGAGTAAGTGTTTGTGAAGCGGTCAAACCATTGATGGCAAAATTTGCATTTTTTATCAATGTATAGCTACCAAACCAAACGTTGTTTTCGTTCATGGAGTTGATGGTAGTGATTGCATTGTTTTCAAACTCATCGTAAATGGTGGAGGCAGTATTGTATTGTACATCATCAGCAGACATACCCGGCACCGTTGAATAATATAATACCGTGTTGGGCAACGTGTTTGAGGAATACAAACCCAATATTGCACTTGTAGCAGTTGGGTCGGTTTTAAACACATCGGACTGAACTGTTTGCGTAGGCGGCGGACCGAGCTCCACAAATTTTTTGCACGAAGAAAACAATACCACTGCAAACGCTGCTGTGGTTAAAATCTTTATTTGAATTTTATTTATAGCGGACATGAAGTTGAGTTTAAAGTGTAAAGTTTCGGGGTTCTCCTGTTGCAAGTACTGTTAACTATAACAGGTACCTTATAACCTTTTAGAATGAACAATTAATACCAAATACAATAGTTCTTAACGGTGGCATTACCTGCCCGATTGTTCCGGTACCAAGGCCTGATGGACCTCCCTGCACGGTGGTTTCCGTATCGAATATGTATTTGTTTTTAGCCCAGGTAAAGAGGTTCTGTCCCTGCACATACAACCTGCAATTCGACATCTTTATTTTCTCTGTCCAATCTGCCGGTAAGTTGTATGATAAACTTGCCGAACGCAGCTTGAGGTAGGAAGCATCTCCATATACCGCATCGGATGAACCATAAAAACCCCATGAAGTTGCAAGCGGTGAACCGGCGGTTGTAGAAGCACCTGCGAAAGGCGCAACATCCCCAACCTTCCTCCACCTGTCAAGTACCGAAGTATTCTGATTGCGCAACGTACCCACCGGTGACGAAATAATATTAGTTGTTCCAAAACGATGGTTGAACTGGAAAAAAACATCCAACTCAAAACTTTTATAAGTAAGTGTGTTGCTTAAGCCGCCATAGTAAGGAGTGCCTAGAGGCATCACCTTCCGGTCGTTGGCAAAAGTTATTGCGCCATCCTTATCAACGTCTTCATAGGTTGCCCTTCCGTTAGCCGGATCAACCCCTAAATAATGATATGCCCTTGTAAAGTTGATAGGCTTGCCTACTATATAACTGGTAGCATAAAATGATCTTTCCAACCCTGGAAAAGAGACCAGTTTGTTTTTAGGAACGGTGAGGTTTAAAGAGGTCTTCCATTCAAAATTCTTCGATTTAAAATTGGTTGTATTCAATTCAAGTTCGAGCCCGCTGTTTTGAATTAATGCGGGCACATTGGCAGTATAGGAATTGGTACCTGATTGTGTTGGTACAGCAATAGAAAGTATTTGGTTGGAAGAGCGATTGCGATAATAGTTGGCTGTAAGCAAAATACGGTCTTTCAAAAATCCAAGTTCTAAAGCTGCCTCAAATTTCCTGGTAGTTTCCCATTGTATATTGTCGTTAGGAATTTGACCAGGGGTAGTGGCGGGGTTGCCTAAATAGGCGGTTGTATTACCATACAAACGCAGGTACAGGTAATTAGATATCTGGTCGTCTCCTGTTGTTCCATAGCTTCCTCTTAGTTTACCGAAACTTAAAAAAGGTAAGCTGGTTTTGATAAATGGTTCCTGCGAGAAAACCCAGGCAGCACCTACTGCACCAAAATTTCCAAAACGGTTAGCAGGTCCAAAGCGCGATGATCCATCTCTTCTAAAAGTCGTATTGATAAAGTACTTCCCTTTCCAATCGTAATTTACACGACCGAAAACCGCGTTGTATTTATACTCAACTATGTTGTTGTAAGAAACAGTAACGGTACCTGCGGCAGATAACGTACCCAGCAAAGCTTCGTTGCTGTAATTGGAAGCTGATAAAAAATAACCACTGGAAGTATTGTGTTGCCAGCTTGCGCCTACTAATGCGCTAAGCTTTCCTTCACTAATATTGGTGGTGTATTCTGCAGTTGGTTCTATTATCCAGTTCTGGGCTTTGTTATTAGCAAATACTGCAGAACTAACCGGGTTATTAGCCGGGTTGTTTGACGATGCCGGATTGGCTGTTTTTTGATCGAGGTCGGTAATGGTATAACCGAAGTTAGCCTTCAGGTTTAAACCAGGCAAAACGGTGTACCTGAAGTTTGCACTGCTGATGAGGTTTGACGTAACACCCTTATATCTTTTTAAAATGCTGGATAAAGGATTTGTAAACTGGGTTGTCCAGAACAACTTACCTCCAGCGTCGTATAAGGGTAAGTTGGGAGGCAAATTATAGACTGAAGTAAGATCAGAGGTTAGCAGGTTTGTTTTACCTGAAGAGTAGCTTGCTGCAAAGGATGCACTCAGTCTCTTGTCTAATGAAGTATGATCTAAATTGATCCTGTTTGAGAATCGCTTGTCCACATCATCACCGGGAAATAAGGTTGTTTCCCTGCGGTAGTTGGTGCTGAATAAAAATCTTGTTCGTGCATCGCCTGCGGAAAGTGTTGCCTGTATATCCTGGTAGTGACCGGTGCCGCCTAGGAACTCTTTTTGCCAGTCGGTTGCTTTGGTGGTATCCCATACCAACAGATCGGGTGCATTGGCAGTGGTGGGAGTTACTCCATCATTTGCAAAAGCTTCTCTTCTTAACTGCAAATATTGTTGCAGGCTTAGCATGGGTATAAAATGATTGATCTCCGTACTGCCGTTGCTAATGTTGAAGCCTACTTTTGTTTTACCCGATTTCCCTTTTTTAGTAGTGATCAACACCACGCCGTTGGAGCCCCGGGAGCCATAAATAGAAGTGGCATCGGCATCTTTCAAAATGTCTATTCTTTCTATATCCGCAGGATTGATTAAACCAAAAGGGCTGATACTTCCATTAGCGCCCGATGTACCGAATGAGTTTAAATTATCTGTTGCCGGTAAACCTCCGTTGAAGTTTGTGTAAGGCACACCATCAATAACGTATAAAGGGATAGTACCCGAGCTAAGTGAACCCTGCCCGCGAATCTGTATTTGAATTCCGCTGCCGGGTAAACCATTATTTTGTGCTACCAGTGTACCGGAAATGCGCCCTGGTAAAGCTGCCAGCACGTTTGCGATGGGTTGCTTCTCTATTATTTCTGCATTAATGGAACCTACAGAGCCGGTGTTTCTTCTTTGGGTGGTAGTACCATAACCAATCACCACAACTTCATCCAGTTGCTTTTGCGATGCCAGTAAGTTTATTTTGAAATCTGCCTGGTTTGTTACAGGTACTTCGTGTGTTTGGAAGCCTACAGAAGAAATAACAAGTACATCCTTTTGCCTTACAGTAAGGAAAAACTTTCCAGCTCCATCTGTTACAGTTCCTGCGCCTGCATTTTGCGAAGAAACACTTATCCCACTCAATGGCTGGTTCTTATCATCTGAAACAATCCCTGATACCCTGCGCAATGAGGCGGCATCTGTTGTTTTGAAATTAGTAGATGTATTGGTGTTAGCAGGATCGGGACCAGGTGAGTATGAATTCATTTGAACCACCGGGGAAGGGTTTGCACCCACCCTGTCTTTCGGTACAATGGTGTAATAATTTGTTTTGATGTATAAAAACACAAATCCATTGGGATATAAGATGGCTTTTAAAACATCTTCTACCTGTTTGCCTTTTATATTGGAAAGGTCGTAGGAAGTTTTCTTCGCTTGTAGTAATTCCTTGTCGTAAATAAATTCAGTTCCGAGTGCCCTGGTAATTTTTTTTAAAGCATCGGGAAGTGGAATACTCTTAGAATTTTGCTGGGCAAATACAATTTGCGATGAAGAAAGGAGGTCGGTGCATAACAGCACCAGGAGAATTCTTTGTAAATGTTTTCTCATCATAAGGTTTGTTTAAAGGGGTACAAAAACTATTTTGGTGTGATATAAAGTGTGTTGTTGTCTTCTACTATCTCCAGGTTTAAAGCTTTAGACAAAGCAAACAAGGCATCGTCAAGATTATCCATTCTAAAGGTTCCTCCAATTTTCCTGTTATCTAAAAGGGCGCTTGATAATATTATTCGCTTCCCGTAATTATCCTCCAGGTATTCAACTATTTCTTTTAAGGTAGCGTTCGTTAGTTCCAGCTTTTTCTCCCTCCATTTTAAATAATCTTCAGCGCTGGCGTTGGTTATTCGGGGCTGCCGATCCAATGAGTCAATTGTCATAATCTGACCCGGCTGCATAATCACACCAGGTGCCCCGGGCTTTTCAAATGTTACCCTGATCTTTCCCTGCTGCAGTACGATCTCGGTTTTCCCCCTCCTTTCCCTAACATTAAAAATGGTTCCCAGCACTTCAATGGTTGCATTTTTTACATGCACAATAAATTGCTCATAGGGGTTTACATCAGCGCCATTGTTTAAATGCTTTACGTCAAAAAATCCTTCGCCCTGCAACCATAATTCCCTCGGTTCATTAGGGCTCCACTTCTTATTATACTTCAACTTTGAATTAGCATTTAAAACCACAACCGAATTATCGGGCAGAACAAGGGTATCTATCACTCCATAGTTGGTGGCAAATTCGTTTTTGTTGTTATTTTCATTGACTGCATAAAAGATTGCTGAAATTCCTGCAATAACAATAAATACAGCAGCGGCAGAAACCCACCTTCTTTTCCATAAGTGCTTCTTCAGGCTAATAACAGTACCACCCTTTGTTGCTAATGGATAGACCTGCCTCGCATTCAAAATTGTCTCCCAACTTTCCTGCTTCAGTTTCTCCATGTTTTCTTCATCGTAGTACGACCAAACATCATTACCCAATGTTTCGTACCAATGTTCCAACTGTACTTTTTCGTCCGGTGTGCAAGTGTTAGTAGCGTACCTGTCAAGAAGCAATTGCAATCGCTTTATATCCCATTCGGTTTTCATACTATATCATTTAACCCCTGAGTGGAGGGATAGTACTATGTGAAAGAAAAAAATTATTATCGTTCAATGCAGGTTATAAAAAAGAGTATCAGCAAGTCTGCATCGTATTGAGAAAGGCGCTTTCGAAGTCGCTTCAGTGCGTTGTGTAATTGATTTTTTACAGTTTGTGGCGAGATGTTCAATCTTTCTGCGATTTCGTTAACCTGTAAATGCGTTTGCCGGCTTAGCTTATATACTTCCTTCATCCGTTCAGGCATTTCCTCTACTGCTTCGTTCAACACAGATTGTAATTCTTTCAATGCTCCGTGCTGTTGTATTTCAGAGGTGTCTTTCACATTTACTTCAAGCTGATTGGTTACATAAGCAAGCCTAACCTTATTGTTTCTAAAAAAGTGGATGATCTTATTACGAAGAGCGGTAAATAAGTAGGGAGCCAAATCATTTTCTATATTAATAGACTCTATATTCCTCCAGAGGGATAGCCATACTTCCTGAACTATGTCTTTTGCATCTTCTTCACTTTGAAGCTTTCTGTAAGCTGTTTGAAATAAGGCAGCCCAATACTTATTGTACAATGCTTCAAATGCCCAGGGATCATTCCGGCGAATAGCTTCTACCAATTGCTTATCGCTAAGGTTATTCAATTAACTGAGTTTTGGCTAAAGATAAACAGTTTGGAATTTTGATACTGTGTTAACCGCTTTGGTTATATGTATAATTTCTGGATTAGAAATTCTACCTGAATGACATAGTGCGACCTTGTTCAATAAACAACCGAAAGTACAAGAGGGCGACGCAATGATGTGCATAGTGGGAATGGAGTTTGGACCACAATGGATTTACTAATGGTAAATGCTGCTGCATTTTTTTGCTCTATTTATCAAGGCATTTATTTTAGGTTGATATCGACGTGTTTTCTCTTCCGCTTGTAACTGGTAGTTATACTATCTTCAATATCTATACCGGTTATGGCACGTATAAAATTAGACCTCCACGATATTTACAATAACAGCGCAGCTATTGATAAGGCGTTGCAGCAGGCTTTTGAAGATGCAATTGACAAAAAGATACGTGAAGTTGAAATTATACCCGGTAAGGGAAGCGGTCAACTACGCAAAAAAGTAGAACGCTTTTTACAGCTACCTCATATTAAACCATTGTATCATCGCATTGAAAACGACAGCAAAAACTTTGGAAGGCTGTTTGTATATTTTAAATTTTAAGCGTTCCATACAATTTAAAATACGAAAAATGGAAGTTGCATTTGATATACTGAAAAAGGAGTTTAAGCGGGTACTGCTGGCGTTATCTTTTACTGACAGCAAAGCAGGTATGTGTGCGGAAATATTTGCCGGCAACAGCAGGGATGGCGTATACTCACACGGACTAAATCGCTTTCCGGTATTTGTTGATTATATAAAAGAAGGTTTGATAAAGCCGGAAGCGGAGCCTACACTTACAACAGAAAGTGGCGTGCTACAACAATGGAATGGCAACCTTGCCCCCGGCATGTACACCGCAACATTAGCAACCAACAGGGCAATTGAATTAGCCAGGCAATATGGAATGGGTTGTGTAAGCGTAGCCAACACCAACCACTGGATGCGCGGTGGTACTTATGGCTGGCAGGCTGCCGATGCAAACTGTATAGCTATTTGCGCTACCAATACCATTGCGGTAATGCCACCATGGGGCGGCACTCAGCCAAAACTTGGCAACAACCCGCTGATTATTGCCGTACCGCGGAAGGAAGGCCATTTGGTGCTGGATATGGCCATGTCTCAGTTCTCGTACGGTAAGTTGCAGGAGTATGAATTGAAAG
>JANPIA010000109.1:0-1900 GCA_031424735.1 Segetibacter sp. | reverse complement strand
TGTTCTGTTTGCGATGTGAGGCAAAATTGGAAAGTTGGTGGTAATGTGCTGAGCGAATATTGCAACAAGCTGGGAACCAAAAATCCCTCAGATGTTGTGATCATCACCAATAATATTGAAAGGGCGAGAGTGTTAAGTACTACCGGAGATGTAAGTATCAAGAACAATACAGACATCGGTAAAAAGCTGAAAGTTGGTTCGGATTTAACGGTGATGGAAAAAAGTTATTTGGGTGGTGATGTAACGGTGCAAAACGGAAATTCAACCACGTTAACAGGTAAGCTTTCCGTAACAAAAGATGTAAATGTAGACGCAACTACCAGTTCGACCAGTTCTTCCACCGGTGCAACCGTTGTAAAAGGAGGATTAGGAGTTGGGGAGAATTTGAATGTGGGCGGTAACGCCAACTTCGGCGGAAGTACAGCGTTTGCAGGTAAGCTATTAATAACAAATACCACCGCATCAACAAACACCGTAACAGGAGCAGCTGTAATTAATGGCGGTGTGGGAATTGGTAAAGAATTAAACGTTGGCGGTGCCACAGCACTGGGAAGTTCGCTAAACGTAACAGGTGCCACCACGCTGGCAAATACCTTACAGGTAAACGGCGCAACAAAGCTAATGACTACTGCGGAAGTAACAGGCGCCACCACTTTACAAAACACTTTAACTGTAAACAAGGTAGCCACCTTTAACGATGCAGTAGTACTGAATAATTCACTAGCTTCAAAAACACTGGCTGTAAGCAGTGCCAATACCGATTTTGTTGCCATAATGGAAAATACCGATGGCAACACTGGCGATGGTTTAAAAATAAAGCTAGGCAAAACAAACCCTATGTGGAAAGGTAGCTGGGTATCTACTCCTAACATAGCAGCAGATGCTTTTCAAATGCCCATCAATACACTTCGCGGATGGATATTTGACCACAAACCCGTGCAGCCATCAGACCTTCTACACCTCTTCCCGGCAACACTGGTTGCAGGTACCGTGGTAAACATCGTTAATACCGTAACTGAAAAAATAAATGAAAAATTGGGATTGCCTCTTAAAGTAGGACCATACGGAATACCGGCTATCGAAATTCTTCCACGAATCACTATCATACCGGAAGTATGTTTTCCAGAGATTTGTTTTGAATTATGCGAGCCATTCACAGGTTCGTGCTGCTGTAAGGAATGTACCCCGGCATATTGTACACCTGCACTAAAAGTTGGACCATATGGTATTTCAGCAACAGAAATAATTCCTGAAATTACCTTGATACCAAAAATTCCTGCCATTCCAAATGCGGGTTTACCCTCTTTTAGTGTGCCTAACTTAGCGTTTAGCGATGTTCCGAATTCATTAACTAACGAAAATGAATTTATTCGTTTTGTTGATAAAGATGACAGGATGCTGGGCACCATCCGTGCTCAATCTATCAACGACTTTAGCGCTGATTACCTCGATGGTGTTTATTTTGTGAACCTTATGTCTTCCTTAATAGGGATAGATGTAGTTAGTGGTATTGCAAATGCAGTTTCACAATTCACTAACCTGGCGGATGCTTATAATAAAATTGGTGTTGAGTACAGTTCTGGACATGGTGACTACGCTGAATGGCTTGAGCGTATTAACCCCAATGAAATAATTACGGCTGGTGATGTTGTTGCGGTAAAAGGAGGAAAGATAACCCGGGACGTAATCAATGCTGAACAGGTTATGGCGGTATCGTACCACCCCATAGTACTAGGAAATACGCCTGCCGAAGGAATGGATCATACAGGTAATAAAGTAGCTTTTATGGGGCAGGTTCCGGTAAAGGTTATGGGACCAGTTGCTGCTGGCGACTACATTGTAGCTTCAGGAAAAATCAAAGGTTATGCTGTGGGTATTAAGCCGGGCAATCTGAGCCTTA
>JANPIA010000108.1:0-4359 GCA_031424735.1 Segetibacter sp. | reverse complement strand
TGGGCATATTTGCAGCAGTGTATGCTATTGTTGGTAATACATCGTATATATGGCTGGTTTTAAAGGGCAAAATAAAGGCTGCAGGTGCATCCGTTGCCCACATTGGATTTGGTTTAGTGTTATTGGGTATCCTTATCTCTTCGTCAAAAAAATCAGTGTTAAGTCATAACACTACCGGTATGTCGCCGCTAAAAATTGGTGACAAAGAAAGCCCGCTCGAAAACATCACCCTGGTGAAAGGTTTAACAACCGACATGGGCAAGTATATGGCTACCTATGTAAAAGATACAATCAACCCACGCGACCGGAAACGTTATTATGAGATTGCTTTCAAATCAAAGACCGGGAGAGAGCAGTTTAGTTTATATCCGGATATTATCGAGAACAATAAAGGTGCAGAAGGTGTAACGCCCAACCCCGATGCAAAACACTATTGGAACAAAGACATCTTTACCTACCTTACTTTTTTGGGCGATCCGGAGAAGATCAATGCTAAAGACACTGCTACGTTCCGTAATAAAAACGTAAGGATTGGCGATACGGTTTTTTACTCCAAAGGCCTAATTGTTTTAAACAGAGTGGTGGTAAACCCCCAAAATGAAAAACATCGGTACACCTCATTGGATACTGCGCTCGCATTGGACCTAACGGTTATATCCCAGGAGGGAAATCGCTTTGCTGCGCAACCTTTGCTAAAAGTAGTGAATGGAACAGTGGAACTATTGCCCGATACCGTGATGGCGCAAAGCCTTATCATCAGTTTTAACCAGGTTAAAGATCAAAAAGAAGGCTTGCTGGAATTAGGCGTGAAAGAAACAAATGCAGTGCTCGATTTTGTTACGCTCAAGGTGTATGAGTTTCCATTTATTAATGTGTTGTGGATTGGTGTGATCGTGATGGTTGTGGGGATTGTGATGAGTATAATTCAGCGATTGAAAAGTGGTCGCCACCTTAAATTAACATAACGACATTTAACCGCTGGTTGAGATAATTTCGTTTGTATTTTTTTAGGAGCTGTTCTTTTACGCTTCGCGATGTTGCCTGCTTTTGTTAAAGACGCGGCGCCAAACAATTTTTATCGTTTCGCCGAATAACATTTACAAAATTAATAACATCGCATTCGGTTACTTTCCAAAGACATACAGCATTAATCAAAACATGATTGTCTAAATTTACAACAGCATGTTGTCAATGATCAAACCAAATAAAATACGCTCCATTGTTATTACTATAACGATAGTGCTTTTATTTCCACTCATTTCAACAGCCCAAAAAAGTTCAACCGATACCCTAAAGGTGTACGCTTTTGTTGTTAATGGCGATACAATACCTGGCGGAAGATTAGCCGATGTTTCGGTTAAAACCAAAATATTAGAAAAGTGGAAACGATACTGGGCGGAATGGACAAGGTTGAGGAACGCTGTGTACGTAACCTTTCCCTATGCAAAAGCAGCGGGCAGAATTATGAATGAGGTGAATGCACAATTAGCTGGAGTTACCGATAAAAAGCAACGGAAAGCTATCATAAAGTTGAGGGAAAAGGAAATGAAGAAACAGTTTAGTGATAAGCTTACCAACTTGTCGGTTTACCAGGGTAAGGTATTAATGAAATTGATTAACCGGGAAACCGGTAACAATTGTTACGAGATAATACAGGAATATAAAGGCGGTTTCACCGCCACCTTTTGGCAAACAGTTGCCGTTATTGTAGGCAGCAACCTCCGCCAGCCATACGATGCCAATGAAGCCGACAAAGCAATAGAACTGATTGTAAGAGACGTTGAACGGATGTATGGTTATCGTAGTTAAAAAAAGATTTAACCACTTAAGTTATCATTAAACTCTTGCGCTTTTTTCTTGTGTGACATTATTTTTTTACTTTTTACAGACTGCATTTTTTACCAGGTAACTTCATTTCTTTAAAAACAAACTCCACATAAACATTTGTTGAAATCTCTGTTTACGAGTTAACGTTCCCCTAAGATGAAATGAATTAACTTGCAGCACTTTAAAAGGATAGATGGCAATGAATGATAAGTTGGATTTGATTGCTTTTGGAGTTCACCCGGACGATGTGGAGTTAGGTTGTGCGGGAACTTTGTTGGGAGCAATTCAGGAAGGAAAAAAAGTGGGTATCATTGATTTAACGCGTGGTGAATTAGGGACCCGGGGAACTGCCGATACCAGAAAAGTAGAGGCTGCTGATGCTGCTAAGGTTTTAGGGGTTCATGTACGTGAAAACCTGGGCATGGCAGATGGATTTTTTGAAGACAATGAACTGAACAAAAAGAAGATCATCGAAGTTATCAGGAAGTACCGCCCGGAAATTATTCTGGCAAATGCGCCGGAAGACCGGCATCCAGATCATGGAAGAAGTTCGAAAATAGTTACTGATGCTGCATTCCTTTCCGGTCTTATCAAAGTAAAAACAACACTTGATAACCATGAACAAGATGCCTGGCGACCCAAATATGTTTTTTATTATATCCAGGATCGATATCTGGAGCCAACTTTTGTGGTAGATATCTCAGATTTTCATGATAAAAAACTGGAATCCATCGCCTGTTATAAAACCCAGTTTTACAACCCCGACCTGAAGGAACCGCAAACCTACCTTTCGAGCCCCGAATTTTTGGAGGCTATTAAAGGAAGGGCAATGATTTTTGGAAAACGCATCGGTGTGAAATTTGCAGAAGGATTTATTTCGGAAAAAACACCTGGTGTAAAAAGTTTTGACGCTTTCATTCAATTCAATACCTAATCCAAATTTTAGAAACATATTAAAGCTATAGGCTGCATTCAATAAAACTTACAAAATGGCTACACCCAAATTCCCCAAAGTTCCTCTATCGTTTCATGCAGAATTGAAAAGAAGGATCGGTGATTATTTCAAGCAAAAAGGCAAATCGCCCACTGGTAATCTCAGTCTTTTTATCAAAGCATTTGTTTTATTATCGGCCATGTTTGGTTTATATGTACACCTTGTTTTTTTTACACCACCCACTATACAGGCAATAGCAGAAAGTGTTTTGTTTGGTTGTGTAATTGCCACCATTGGTTTTAACGTGATGCATGATGGCGCTCATGGAAGTTTCAGCCGTTACGATTGGGTGAATAGCATCGCTTCCAACATTGCAAATTTTTTGGGGGCAAGCCAGCATATGTGGAAGTCGAAACACAATATCATCCATCACACTTACACTAATATTCATGGCGTGGATGATGATATTGAAGCCCGCCCTTTGTTACGTTTGTGTGAGGAACAGGAGCATTATAAAATACACAAATACCAACACGTCTATTTTCCGGCAGCCTATTCATTATTATATATTTACTGGATTTTTGTAACAGATTATATCAAATATTTTTCAGGCAAAATTGGTTCTACGCCGCTTAGAAAAATGACGTTGAAGGAACATATTTCGTTTTGGTTTTACAAAGCTGCCCACGCTTTTATTTTTGTGGCGCTCCCCATTTACATGGTCGGTTTCACTCCCTGGCTGGTGGGTTTTTTATGCATGGGGATGGTAGCCGGGTTTGTATTGAGTATCGTGTTCCAGTTAGCACATACGGTTGAACATACAGAATTTCCGCTGCCAAACGAAGCCACTAATAAAATGGAAGACGAATGGGCTATTCATCAGATTAAAACAACTGCAAATTTTGCTACGCGCAATAAACTAATATCATGGTTGGTAGGCGGCTTAAACTTCCAGATAGAACACCACCTGTTCCCGAAAATTTCGCACGTGCATTATCCGCAAATAAGCAAAATTATTAAACAGGCTTGCGACGAATTTGGCGTGCCGTATGTTGAATACCCACGCTTATCACAAGCCGTTGGTTCGCACGTTGCCTATTTAAGACAAATGGGCAAAGCTTCGTGAATATATTAGTTTGATCGGAAAAAGTGCGGCTGCAAAGGGCTGCACTTTTTTTATGCCGGTACCGAAACATTCTTAGCGGGTACGCCCACCAGAACGGCATTATCGCCGGCATCCTTCATTACACAAGCGGAGGCACCAATGGTTACTTTGTTGCCCAGCGTAAGCGGACCCATGATTACTGAATGAACTCCCATGGTGCAGGAGTCGCCGATTGTGATAACAACATTATTTTTATAACCACGGTTACCTATTACATTGCCCCCGGCAAGGGTCAAATTTTTACCTATAATACTTCTGCCCGAAATAACATTCCCCAACGATGAATGAAGGACTAACAAACCCGGACCAATATCTGCCTGGTAATGAATTTCGCTGTTGCTGTAGGCATAAAACATATTAAGAATTGGAAGCAGCACGATACGTACAACTTGCCAAACCTTTCCAAACGATAAAAACATTCCTCTTTCGAACC
>JANPIA010000107.1:0-4440 GCA_031424735.1 Segetibacter sp. | reverse complement strand
ATCTCATCAAAATCGCCATCGCCATCTGTATCGCCTGAAGCATTTGTAATATTCAGCCTTCCGATGTTTGCCTTCAGTGCATCGGCGTAAGGAAACGCAACAGGGTCTAAAACATATGATGCTGAACTGGCTCTCAGTATTTCTGTTAACCCGGTGTATTCTCTTGCATCGCCTTCATTGGCCGTTACATAATAAGTTTGACCACCTACATTGTAAGAAGCAATTGCATCCGGCATAAACAAACCTTTAACTGGCCAATTTGCTATTTCAATGGAAGTGCCCTGGTCGCTTATATCTAAGCTATTTGCTGTTACGCCATGGTTTTTTGTACCTAACGCACGAATAGATGTTACGTTACCAGATGCCATGTTGATGACAGCGATGGCATTGTTTTCCTGACAGGTTACATAAGCCGTTTGATCGTCGGCTGAAAGCGTGATATATTCCGGTTCCATATCCCTGGCAACTGTTGCATTAATGCCAAAGATGCGCACACCCGATGCCCGCAAACTTGCCAGTTGCCCGTTGAATGAGCTGAAGCCTGCAGTAGTAACGGCGGTTTGCGTAATGCCGGCAACACCGCCTGTAATATCAACAATAGAAACTGATCCTTCAGGATCAACAGTGTAAGCATTGTTGGGCTGACCTTCGTTTGCCGTAAGTACTTTTGTTCCCGCGTTATTAAATAGGATCATGTCGGGCATGGCACCTACATCTACCTGGCTGATAAAAACCCCACTTGTATTAAAGAACACAACTTTGCCTGGTAATTCCGGCGTTGCATTTTCAATAGCTGCGGCAACAATACCATTCCTTACTGCTATGGAGTTGATGTTTCCAAATGCATTGATTGGGATAGAACTAATAAGTGTAGCAGCAGCCGGATTACTGAAGTTTACAATATCAATTTTTGCACCTATAGAATTAGCAATAAACAATCGTTGTGAAATAGGGTCGTGCGCAACAATTTCTGCGGAGTTAGTACCTGCTGCTGCATTGCTAAACGAAGAGATATGGGTTAGCTGAATTGATTGTGATGCTATTGGGGCTACCTTATCATTATCGATAACAGACACCGTAAAATGATTAGACGCAGCAGCCGGTAAAGTAATATTAACCGGGTTGGTAAACCGAACAATGAAATACTCTGAATTCTCTGGTAATGCATCGTTATTTATATTAATTACGATGGTATCATTTATATTATTGGCGTTTGCTGCCCAATCAAATCTTAATGAGGGGGGTAGGGTATAGTCGCTTCCAACGGAAGCTGTAGAGAGAGGCAATATTTCAATATCAATAGAGGAAGCACTACTGCCACCACCCTGCAGGTTGGCAATAATTTTTACTTCCGTACTTGCTTCGTGAATTGTAATTTTTGGAGACCCTACAAAAGTTACGGTGGCAGCAACGGCTATAAAAGGTGTGATTAATAAAATAACCCAGGTAAAAATTTTCAGCATAAATAAATTTTAGCCGCAAAAATGCTTTATGCCAACTGTGAAATCATAATTCATTTGTTATATAAAAATGACCAAATGATGAATAAATTGTCACTCTTTTAAAAGGGGTTTTATTTCTGCAATTCTTTTATTAAATGATTGAAGGTTGTCGTAAAATGGCATCACCTCTTTGGGTTTTAAATTTTTTTTGTAGTTCATAATAGAACGTATTATGAGGGGGACTCTACAACTAATATTCAGATTCAAATGAGCACAAACAGAACGTTCGCTACTTCCTGCGTTGTTCATAAAAAAACCGATATCAATAGGATCATCAACCCTTTAAATAATAAAAGCCAGGTGAGACATAGGACTGGAAATTTATATTAATTGTTTAATTGGGAATTGAGTAACACTTTTATAGCAATGCATAAAAAAAGGCTGCTGCAATTATTTTGCAACAGCCTTTCCCTATATAAAGATCCTTGTATTAATTAAAATTTTGTCCATCCTTTAAACCATGTGTCGCCTGCACCTACCGCACCGCGATAGTTTACAGAAGTAAGTCCAACCAACCTTGCGTTGCCAAAGCTTGCACCTGTAAGCAATGGTGATGTTGCCAATGGTGTAAAATCGGGCGATGAATAGCTGAATGGCGCTGTTAAACCGGCATCTGCATTATTGGGTAAAATTGAATTTGCAGAGGAGGCAGTATTGAACCAGGTTAAAGCGGCAGCGCTGTTAAAACCTGTAGGCGCCGTGGTGCTTGCAGAATAAACAACCGGTTGCGCGCAACCTGCAATAACATTGTTTTGTACAAGCAGCGTAGGTGTCGCAGCCGTTATATTGTTATCGGTTGGTACCCCTTTACTCGCATCTATTATTAATCCCTGCGGCCATCCGGCTATCAACGAATTAAAAATTGAGATGGATGAGTTTCTCCTGATTTGCGCACCACCCAAAAACTGGCTGTTGCCAATTGAGCTTGAAGTAGCCCGCGGTCCAATCACCGTCATGTTACTGAATACTGCAGCGGTTTGTGGTAACAGGCTGCTTCCGTTGGCATCGTTGTCACTTTCAAATGCTTCACTTTTAGATATGTCGGCTACAGAAGAATCTCTTAAAACTATACCAAACTGTACCTTACCGGCATAGCCATTATCGGTATCAAAATCATCATCCAACGTGCGGAACGAAATGAGGTGTTTACAATTAACGGTACCGCCAAACCATTCAAACGAATCGTCGTTTGCATAGGCCACTTCAACATAGTCAACTATGGTTTGGTTGCCTACACCACCGAATGTTATACCATTGATTTCTTTATCGGGTAGAAAAGCATAACCGGCATATTCAACGCGCACATAACGAAGGATGCCACTATTGTCTGCAGGATTTGTTCCTCCATACAAACCAAGACCATCGCTATTGTTTATACCACCTTCAATTTCCCCTACACCCGCCTGCCCGTTAAACGATGCATTGGTAGGAGCGTTGCCCAGCAAAACCAAACCAGCCCAGTCGCCACGCTGCGGAGTAGTTGCTTCCGACGTAAATACAATTGGTTTATCCGCAGTACCGTCGGCGCTAATTTTTGAGCTGCGGGTGATGATCAACCCGCCATTGCGACCGCTTTCGCCAACTATTTTGGTACCCGGCTCAATGGTTAATACAGCGCCATTAGTTACATAAACGAGCCCGCGCAACTTGTATGTATATTCCGCCTTCAGTGTTCTGTTAGCGGTTATTCTTCCTTCTAAAATTACATTTTCGGTAGCGCCCGGTGGCGTTACAACGGTGGTACCGCCGTCAACTTCTATTTTACGGCAACTGCTTATTGTTATGCCAGCAGCTATAAAAAGAATGAACAACTTTTTCATGTGTCTATTTTTATTTAAGTTTTTAATTGGTCAATGGTCAATGGTGAATGGTCGAGGGTCATACGGTAAAACTCGAAACTCCAAACTTTGCTACTTCAGACTATATGAAAAGCCTACGCTAACATTAGTGCCGTACTTACGTTTTATGGCGATTGCGTCTGTGTTTTTGTCGTACTTCCTGTTATCGTTTACATCATAGTAATAATTTGCCACCTGGTTCAACAGGTCGGAGGCGCTTAATTTTATTTCGGCTTTATTATTTAAAATCTTTTTGGCTATCTGAAAGTCAATTAACGGGCGGGCGGCTTCCCAAATGGGTGGTGCATCGCTTCCGCCAACATATAAAATCCTGTCGCCAATTTGGTTGAAGAGAAGCGTGGTGTTTACGCCGTATTTTTCAACATCATATTGCAACGATGCGTTGATTACATAAGGACTTTGGCCCTGCATGGGGCGCTTAAGGTTTGAGTTCACACTTTCTACCCGGTTATATATATACGACAAGTTTGATTGGAAAGTAAAGTTGCGCAGTGCATCTACAAAATCAAGCTTCTTTCTTAATTCAAACTCGGCCCCAAAGCCATTGGCTTTATCGGCATTAATAAAATTGTAGGTGCTGGATCCACCTGCGCCAGTGTTTAAATAACCTTCAATAGGGTTTTTAAAATACTTATAAAATACACCTACTGTAAACAACTCGCCTGCCCGTGGATATACTTCGTAACGCAGGTCGGCATTGGTAACTTTTGTGCGTAGCAGGTTTTTATTGCCCGCAACAGTAGCCCCCAAATCAAAATCAAAAAACTGGAAATCGCTTAACTCCCTAAACTCTGGACGAACAACGGTTTGCGATCCGGATACGCGAATGTTCTTGTTGTTATCCACTTTATAAGTAACATTAAAACCAGGTAACAGGTCGGTAACCTGGCTGTGCAGGTGGCGGATGTCGCTTTGCTTCATACTGCCAATAACCTGGTCGTAATCTTCAATACGCACACCCCAGGTTGCTCTTAATTTATCAGTAAACTGGTTATCGAATTGAAGGAAGCCTGCATTTAAAATGGTGTTGGCAATATACCTGTACCGGTCGCCGGGCAGTTCGTTAAATGCAAACTTGT
>JANPIA010000106.1:0-2473 GCA_031424735.1 Segetibacter sp. | reverse complement strand
TGTTGTACACAAGTTCCAAACCTACTGCGGAGGAGAACTGGGTTGCAGCAAAAAAACGCGGTGAAGTGGAGAAAGCGAAGTGGCCCTATTCCTGGCTAACCAATACCCCGGAGTACCCCTTGAAAAACAGGAGAGGTAGTGTGTCGGGCAGATTTCAAATAAAGGATGTTGCCAAGCCTTACCTTACAGGTGCAAATGCATGGATAGGTTTAACCAATGTAAGCAATGCAGAAAATGAATGGCAGCACGAAGGAAAAAACTACCACTACTGGGTTAAAACCGATACCGCCGGCAACTTCAACATTCCTAATGTGCGACCAGGGAATTATACTTTGTTTGCCTATAGTGATGGTGAGGTGGGTGATTATTCCAAACCAAACGTAGCCGTGATCGCAAATGAAGATAACAATTTGGGAAGTTTAATATGGACCATCAACAGGAACAACGGAAACCTGGTGTGGGAAGTTGGTGTACCCAACCGTAAGTCCGATGAATTTAAAATGGGCAAATTTGATTATTGCGAAGGTTTTCTAGAACGAAAATTCAGAGACACCTTCCCGGCGCTTATAGAGTATAATGTGGCGGAAAAAAACTGGGCGAATGTTTTGCCCTACGTTCACACAAAGTACCCTGATGCATTGTTTGCACCAGGCAATACCTGGAAATGGCGACTGAATTTTACATTGCCGCCCGGCTTTTCAACAACTGGCAATGCGCGGCTTACAATTGCGTATGCAAGTAACGACAATGCACAGCAGTGGATCTATGTGAACAACGAAAACACAGTTTTTACATCCTACTTTCCTGATAATAGTGATGGGAATGCTTTTATACGCCAGGCTAATTATGCCAAATATTCTTACAAGGAAGTTTTGATACCGATGAATAAGTTTAAAGCGGGTAACAACGTCATTACCTTGGTAATGCCTTCCGGATCAGGTTGGGTAAGTCATATTATGTACGATTATATAAGTTTTGAAGCAAACATAGGGGCTGCGCTGCCGGTTACCCTCCTGAGCTTTAAAGCAACTGCTTTTGCAAACAAACAGGTTCAATTAAACTGGTCCACAGCAAATGAAATAAATAGCAAATACTTTGTTGCAGAGCGAAGCAAAAATGGAAATAGTTTTGAACCAATTGGAACAGTGCAGGCAACAGGTGGGGGCAATGGCAATTATGTTTTTATCGATAAATACCCGGTTAGGGGTACCAGCTTTTACAGGCTTCAACAGGTTGATGGTGATGGTCGTTCTACTTTCTCTCCAACAAGAAAAATTACACTGGTTGATAAACTAAGTATTTATCCTAATTACGCCACAAACCAGGTTATCGTGACCTCTGCAACCGGGAAAATTGAATCGGTTGAACTTTACAATACGCAGGGGCAACTTCTTTATAGCAACAGGAGCATCGTATCTGCGGTTATAACCATTAATGTATTGCAATATCCGGCTGGTGTGTATATACTTAAAGTAAACGATGGCAGCTCAACAATTACCGGCAAGATCCGGAAGGAATAGAACACCGGCACTGGTAAACTTTTAAAAAACACACTGAAAAATTTTGATTCTTTTGCAGGATGCTTCAGGATAGATAGACCTTCAATAGGATTTACCTTTCTCACTTAGATTGCTGTTATATGATAGTCTCCTTCACACTTCGATTAGGTATTCTTTTACCGTTGCTTGTAGTTTCTTTAGCCGGCAGTTGCCAGTTAAAGCTCCCCTCGGTTATTAGCAACAACATGGTGTTGCAGCAAAAAGGAAAAGTAGCTTTATGGGGCTGGGCAAAACCAGGTGAAAAGGTTGCTATCACTACAAGCTGGAATAATAAGTTAACCAATGTAACAGCGGATGCTAATGGTAAATGGATCACCAAAGTAAAAACCACCGCAGCAGGAGGTCCTTATAGCATTCTTTTTAAAGCAGGCAATGAAATAACGATAGACAATATTTTACTGGGCGAAGTATGGCTGGCATCCGGCCAATCCAACATGGAGTTTTTTGTAGCCAAAACAAGGAGTTCTTCCTACACAGGCGTTCTTAATTATCCCGAAGAAATAAAAGCCGCCAATTACCCACAAATAAGGCAGATAGATGTTGCCAATAAAAACGCCGCTGAGCCGCAAATCGACTTCAAAGGCGATTGGAAATTGTGCAGCCCGCAAACAGTGGATACTTTTTCGGCGGTTGCTTATTACTTCGCATTGCAAGTTCACACGGCAACTGGTTATCCCGTTGGTATCATCAATTCAACCTGGGGTGGTACTGCTGCCGAATCGTGGACGAAAAAAGAGGTGCTGACTTCTGAACCCGATCTTGCCGTCACCGTATCGCGTTACGATTCGCTTGTAAAAGATTATACACCTGCACTTGCAAAGTATAATGCTGCCATGGACAAGTGGAAGCAAGACAGTCTTACTAAAGCAAAGCCGGTTGCGCCCGTTCGCCCCAATCCGGATAAAGCACCTTAC
>JANPIA010000105.1:0-2612 GCA_031424735.1 Segetibacter sp. | reverse complement strand
ACTGAAGAAAAATTTATTCCTGATCCATTTACACATAAGCCCGGCGCAAGATTGTACAAAACCGGCGACCTGGGTAGATGGATGGCAGATGGAAATTTGGAATACCTGGGCAGGATGGATGACCAGGTAAAGATCAGGGGCTACCGAATAGAATTAGGTGAAATTGAAAGTACAGTTTTGCAAAGCAAACTGGTGAAACAGGTATTGATTATAGTTGGCGAAACAGGAAGGGAGCATCACCAGCAATTGGTAGCTTATGTGGTGCCGGGTGAGCATTACAGCAAACAATCACTCCTCGACTATATAAGAAAATACCTGCCTGATTTTATGGTGCCTGCTATCTGGATAGAATTAGAAGCAATACCATTAAACGCTAACGGTAAGATTGATAAAAAAGCGCTGCCGGAGTATCAGCATGACCATATAACCCTCAAATATGTTGCTCCTGAAACACCTTTACAAATAGCGATTGCCGAAACCTGGCAGGATCTGTTGGGTATAAAGCAAATAGGAACAGAAGACAACTTTTTTGAAAAAGGTGGGGATTCAATCCTTACCATTCAGGTGGTTAGCAGGCTAAAGCGGTTGGGTTATTCCATTCAACCTAAAGACATTTTTTTACACCAGACAATAAGCAAACTCTCACATGCTATCAGCGCCCGGATAAAGGAAGAAGATAAAGCGGAGCAGGATACATTAACCGGTATAGCAGGTTTGTTGCCTGTTCAACAAGCATGGTTCAACGAAGGTCAACCCGTGCCATCTTACTTTAACCAAAGTGTGATGGTTTCTGTTGATAAGAAAGTTCAGGTGGAGTGGATACAAACCATTACGCAATTGTTGGTAAACCATCATGATGCGTTGCGCTTTAATTACAATAATATCGGTGGGGAATGGATACAGCAATACGGAGATGTTAAGGGAAGTGTTTTTGTTGAGGATTTGGAAAAAGGCATTCAAAATTTTGAAACATCATTACAACAGGTAAGCAATAAATACCAGGCTCAATTATCTATTGAAAATGGTGATATCATTAGGGTTGTATTGATTAATTCTCCTGCGGATGAAGCAAAAAATAGAGTGCTTATTATCATCCATCACCTTGCTGTGGATGGTATTTCGTGGCGCATTTTGCTGGAAGAATTTGAAAGAGGTTTAGAAACTTTATATTCAGGAAGTTCACCTGATGTTCAACGTAAAACCTACTCGTTACGCCAATGGTATAATGTATTGGTTCAATATGGCACTACTGCAAAATTGATTCAGCAAAAAACATTTTGGAAAAGGGTGGTTGATAACCTTCAGCCTTTACAAACCGATTTCGCCTATAATCAAAAAGTATTGGTTAAGGAGACACAATTAATTACTATATCCCTTAATCAGGAATTTACCAATCAATTATTAAAACAAGATCAGCTTTCATACAGAATTGAGACAACCGAAATGATGATTGGTGCATTGTACCTAACGCTTTCAAACTGGTCTGGTAGCAAAGCGGCTTCTGTTTGGTTAGAAGGGCATGGACGTGAGACCTTTCAAAATAGCGTGGATGTAAGTAATACGGTTGGATGGTTTACAACAATGTTTCCGGTGTTGCTGCAAGCGCATGGTAATGAGCCGCATGATGTTTTGGATTCAATAAAGGAACAGGTAAGGCAGGTGCCCGATAAAGGAATTGGCTATGGCATACTAAAATATATAAACAGGGAGCAATCATTAGCAGGAAATCATCCGGTTGATATATTATTTAACTACCTGGGCCAGTTGGATAATGTACTGCCAACAGGCCAATGGTTACACGTTAATGAAAAGTCATTAAAGGCAGAGAGTGCTCCGGGTAATATCTTCAACCAAAAAATATCAATTAGTGCATTTGTAAATAAGGGAAAATTAGAAGTGAACTGGTTGTATAGCACGAAGCACTTTAAGCCCGAAACTATTGAACTACTCTCAAGCCGCTTTGTCAATAACCTGGAAACACTTCTTGCTTTTTGTATAACCCAACCCGTCAAGCATTTTATTCCGTCTGACTTTAATTTAAGCGGTGTTATAAGCTCTGCTGAATTAATTAATTTTCTTCAAAAGCCTCATAACAATGGATATGTTGCAGACTATTTAAGCGATGTTTACAGGCTTAGTGGTTTGCAGCAGGGCATGCTGTTTCATACTATTTACGAGCCCGCATCTGGTGCTTACATTAACCAGTTTTTTGCCAACCTAAACAACCCAAATATTGAGGTATTAAGTATGGCTTGGCAACATGTTATTGAAGAGCATAGCATATTGCGAAGTGCTTTTTTTAATGACGAATTCTCTGTTCCTGTCCAGGCAGTTTTCAGGCATGTTAACCTACCGGTTCATGAGGTTGATTTATCGCATCTTGATGGAAATCAGCAGCAAAATCATATTATCAATTTTCTTGAAAGCGATCGTGCCGAAAGTTTTGATATTGAAGTGCCACCCCTCATGCGGTTATCTTTATTTCGTTTAAATCATTCCACCTACAAAATGGTTTGGACA
Organism: Segetibacter sp.; assembly: GCA_031424735.1. Classification (GTDB taxonomy): domain Bacteria; phylum Bacteroidota; class Bacteroidia; order Chitinophagales; family Chitinophagaceae; genus Segetibacter. The sequence goes on along the minus strand of JANPIA010000105.1, from coordinate 92 downwards.
AGCCATCATATATTGTTTGATGGTTGGTCGCTGCATATTCTGTTCCACAAGTTTTTGCAGGCATACGAAAATCTTTCTTCAGGTAAGCCACT
>JANPIA010000104.1:0-2489 GCA_031424735.1 Segetibacter sp. | reverse complement strand
CTATAGGTATGATCAATTTCAACGGTGAGTTAAATCATGCCATTATGATTCGCAGTTTTTTAAGTAAGAACAACACGCTGTATTACCAGGCAGGTGCCGGCATAGTGGCCGCATCACAGGCAGAAAGCGAGTTGCAGGAAGTGAATAATAAATTGAACGCACTTAAAAAGGCGATAGAACAGGCAGCACAAATGAATGGTCCTGCATAACATTTGCTTCATTAGGCAAATATTAGTCACCCATCTTTTACTTCATCGGTAAACTAATTTTAAAACAAAGGGTAATGAAAATATTGGTATTTGATAATTACGACAGCTTCACATACAACCTGGTCCACATGGTTGAAAAGATAACTCATGAGAAAGTAGATGTGTATCGAAACGACCAGATTTCGTTGACGAAGATTGGTGAATACGATAAGATCATACTTTCACCGGGCCCGGGCATACCGGTGGAAGCTGGTTTATTGCTCGATGTAATTAAAGAGTATGCTTCAACCAAATCAATACTGGGAGTATGCCTTGGCCACCAGGCAATAGGCGAGGCTTTTGGCGGTAATTTAAAAAACCTCGATTCTGTTTACCATGGCGTAGCAACACCTTGCCAGTTAACACCAGGGAATGCTTTATTTAATGGTTTGCCAAACGAAATTGAAGTGGGGCGGTATCATAGCTGGGTGGTTACCGATGAAAATTTTCCGGATGAATTAGAGGTGATTGCGAGAGACAGTAAAAACTTCATTATGGCGCTAAAGCATAAAAAGTACGATGTTCAGGGGGTGCAATTCCACCCTGAAAGTGTATTAACACCACAGGGTGAAACCATTTTACGCAATTGGCTAAATGTCTGAACCTGTACTCAATCTTCAAACAATATTTTTATCTCATAAATCCCATTCTCCCATCCATCCCAGTTCTGACAATCATTCGCCATGAAAAAGATTTTACAATATTTATTTGAACACAAAACGCTTAGCCGCCAACAGGCTAAAGAAGTTTTAGTAAGTATTTCCAAAAGCGATTACAACGAGCATGAAGTATCGTCGTTCATCACCGTGTACCTTATGCGCAGCATTACCATAGAAGAACTGCAGGGCTTTAGAGACGCCTTGATGGAACTGTGTGTGAAGGTTGACCTGAACGGGCACAAAACAATGGATATTGTTGGAACGGGCGGCGATGGAAAAAACACTTTCAATATTTCAACCTTGTCTTGTTTTATTGTTGCAGGTGCAGGGCAAAAAGTTTCTAAACATGGTAACTATGGGGTTACGTCAACCAGCGGCGCTTCCAACGTAATGGAACAATTGGGTTATAAATTTAAGAACGACAACGATAAATTGAACGCCGAAGTGGAAGATGCAGGCATTTGTTTTTTACACGCTCCATTGTTTCACCCGGCATTGAAGGCGGTAGGGCCGATAAGAAAAAACCTGGGGGTGCGTACTTTTTTTAATATGCTTGGACCCATGGTAAACCCAGCAAATCCTGCGTACCAATTGGTAGGCGTTTACAACCTTGAAATGGCGCGCATCTACAACTACCTGTTACAGCAAACCGGCAAGCCTTTTACTATTATTCACGGTATGGATGGGTACGATGAAATATCGTTGACAGACGATACAAAAGTTATCACGCGAAGCGGTGAGCACATTTATACGCCTGAACAAATTGGTAAACGTATGGTATTGCCGCAGGATATTTACGGCGGCAATTCAGTTGAAGAGGCGGCAAAGATATTTGCCAGGATTTTGAAGGGCGATGGTACCTGGGCGCAAAATGCAGTGGTGCTGGCAAATGCCGCTATGGCGCTGCAGTGTTCAGGCAACTATAAAGATCATGAAGAAGCTTATTCCGCAGCAGTACAAAGTTTTGAAAGTGGAAAAGCCTACGATTGCCTGGAAAAACTGATCAGCCTGCAGTAGAAATTTTATAAATGCTGAATGCTGAATTGTAAACGCTTAACCAATCACTGATAGACCACCAATCGACGATCCACTACCAACTACCAACCATCAACATGAATATACTCGACACCATCATAGCAAACAAGAAAATTGAAGTTGTGCAGAGAAAAGAGTTGGTTTCTCTGAAAGAATTAGAGGGTTACCCCTACTTTAAAGCTGGTTGTAATTCGCTTGTTTCACAGCTTTTGATGGATGGTGCAACTGGCATCATTGCTGAGTTTAAACGAAAGTCACCTTCCAAAGGAGTTATTAACGAGGAGGTACAAATCGGTCCCGTGGTGGAAGCATACGATAGCCAGGGTGCCAGTGGCATTTCTATTTTAACAGATGAAAATTATTTTGGCGGTTCTATGGATGATGTAATGTATGCAAGAGGCATTGTTTCTGTGCCAATACTCCGCAAAGATTTTATGATTGACGAATATCAGGTGGTGGAAGCAAAAGCAATTGGTGCGAGTGTAATTTTGTTAATTGCTGCCTGCATTACAACAAAACGGGTACAGGAGCTTGCTTTATTTGCAAA
>JANPIA010000103.1:0-2890 GCA_031424735.1 Segetibacter sp. | reverse complement strand
ACACCAACCGATATTCAATAACCCAGAACTATATGGAATACCAAACAATAGAGCTCACTCAATTATTGAAGGAGAAAAATCCACAAACAATGCCGAATTAAGGATTAAGTTTTTGCGTTCCGGTCAATGGGCGATAGGTCCGTTATAAATTTACCTAATTCTAGTTGAGAATTTTTTCAAAATTCTATCCCTCTTTTATTTTTTCTTACGCTTTGCACAACCCATGCGATTAACCCACGATTCGTTGATTTGTTATACTTCGTAAAACTTAACAATTCAACCCCCATGGTACGCAAACCGGTGGAACATAATATTAGGGGGTTTATCAGGTTTTTCATTCCCCGATGATTGACATTGACGCCGATTTGCAAGTAAATCAAAAAAGTATAATTATTTTCTATTTTATGCAGTCGCACAGTATCCCCCCGAGCAACGTCGCACAGACCCACCCCGAGGAAAAGCAAAATCGAACGCTTCTATTTTTGTCGTATCAAATGTTATATTGAGGAACTAAAATAAAACCAAATGACTTTTAATCAATGGGGACTTATTTTAAATGCGGTTGGCAGTTTAATACTTTGCATTTATGGATTGCCAAATAATTACTTTAGCAAAAGTGGCAGCAGCGTTTTAAACATAATTACTGCAAACGACAACTTAGAGGAAAATAAAAAATACAATAAGGGAAGAAAAATGAAAGCCTACGTAGGAATATTTCTTTTGTTTTTTGGGTTTTTACTTCAATTTTTTGCGACGTTTTAATTTGCCCTTTGACGGCGCTCGGATACTCGACAATTAATCCGTAATACTAAAAATTAGGGTTATACTGGTTACCCTACTACTTTATCCCCAACTCCTTCTGTATCTGTTCCAACGTAAGCCTTCCACCAACTACATCTTGTTTTCGTTTTTACGGCGCGATTACTTTGCTAATAAAAAATTATGCAAAGAGATGAAGGCATCCGGCAGCAAATGTTTGCTATGATTACTTTGTGGCAGCAAAGCGGGCTTTCTCAAAGAGCTTACTGTGAACAGCATGGTATCCGCTATCATGTATTTCATTACTGGTATAAATGTTTCCGCCATTTGCAGTCACCTTCAAAAGAGGAAGGATTTATACCACTTAAAATACAACCTCTACATTCCACTAATACCGCTTCTGCTCATGCCGAGTTGCTGTTGCCCGATGGAAGGCGTTTGTTGTTTCACCAGGCGGTTACAAGTGATTATCTCAAAGCCCTTATTAGTTAAGCCATGCTGCATCTTTCATCAGCCTGCAATTATTACTTATACACCGGGAGTACTGATATGCGTAAAGGGTTCGATAGTTTGAGCGGTATGGTATCATCGCATATGCAACTTAATGTGCTAAGCGGTTCGGTATTTATTTTTCTGAATAAAAAACAGAACCAGGTAAAGTTGTTGTTATGGGAAGGCGATGGTTTTGCCTTGTATTATAAACGGCTGGAGAAAGGCACCTATGAATTACCTGCAGCACCTGATATAAAAGACACTTTATCTATCAGCAGCCAGCAGTTGCAACTCATCTTACAAGGCATCTCGCTTAAGAGTGTTCGAAGGCGTAAACGTTATCAACATGATAGCCTGAAAGTGGATAAAAATCATCAATGATTACGGCTTGTCTTGCTTTCTTTGCCCCTCTGAAAATAAATGCTGCAAGCCGCTACCATACCCGTTGATTACAAAAGCATGTACGAAGCTTCGCAGCTTGAGGTAGCGCAGCTTAAGTTGAGGTTAGCTCAACTTGAAAAGCTAGTTTTCGGAAGCCGGCACGAACGCTTTGTTCCAAACAATGGCATAGTTGCCCAACAGCTTGCTTTGGCACTGCACGCAGAAGCTATAGGTGAGCGCACGGTTATCAAAGAGGAAGTAACCATTACACGAAACAACATACAGGTAGAAAAGAAACCTCATCCGGGGCGCATGGCTTTACCTGCTGATTTACCTCGTGAAGTAGTAACTATAGAACCAGAAGGAGACACCACCCATCTTAAAAAAATAGGGGAAGAGATAACGGAGCAGTTAGAGGTAACACCGGCTGAATTTTTTGTTCGCCGCTTTGTTCGTCCCAAATATGCACTGCCCGCAGGTGAAGGAATAATCATAGGTAAACTTCCATCACAACCTATTGACAAATGCATGGCAGGGCCCGGCTTGCTTGCCCAGGTTATTATTGATAAATATGTAGATCATCTTCCTTTATACCGCCAGGAGCAACGCTTCGGCCGTGTGGGCATCACACTGTCACCTTCCACTTTATGCAATTGGAAAAGTGGTGTTTGCCGCCTTATCACTCCACTCTATGATGCAATGGTTAAAGAGGTGTTGCAAACCAATTATCTTCATGTAGATGAAACGCCTCTTAAGGTGCTCGACCAGGATAAGAAAGGCACTACCCATCGGGGATACTTTTGGGTATACCACAACAGTCATCACAAAATAGTCATCTTCGACTATCGCAAAGGACGGGGTCGCCAGGGACCTTCAGAAATATTAAAAGCGTTTAAAGGACATCTTCAGGCAGATGGCTACCAGGTATACGAAGACTTTGGTGTTCGCGATGGAATTATTCTATTGCATTGCATGGCACATGCCCGCCGAAAATTTAGTGAAGCATTGCAAAACGATATGGTGCGTAGTGAGTATGTATTGAAATACATGCAGCAGTTATATGACATAGAAAAGCATGCCCGTGATAGCAAGATGAACTTCGATGAAGTATACCAGTTGCGTCAGCAGCAGGCACTACCCATACTTGAGCACCTGGGTAAATGGATGAAAGAAGCCTACACTCAGGTAACCCCCAAAAGCAGCATAGGCAAAGCACTTGCTTATAACATAGAGCGATGGGATGAACTGAGCCTGTATG
>JANPIA010000102.1:0-3986 GCA_031424735.1 Segetibacter sp. | reverse complement strand
TGAAAATCTCAACGGAAAAAAGTTCAAAGAGCTTAATGCAGGTTCGAAAAAGATATTTTGGAATTACAGTGTACCTGTTGATTTTATCGATTTACCCTCAGGTCTAGTAATCAACGAGATTTTTGATAGGGTTAACAGGAACTCAAGAAATCTTGAGAGGCAGGAATTACGACATGCTAGGTATAATGGTTGGTTTATAACCGAGTGTGAGAATGAAGCAGATGAAGATGTTTTCTGGGAAAAAATAAAGGTTTCCTCGAAAACTAAAGCGAAGAGAATGAAAAACGTACAACTCGTTTCTGAACTTTTACTGACAATTATTGATAAAAAGATAGTTGGATTTGACCAGGATTATTTAGATGAGAAGTATGCTGAGCTTGATAGTTTGGAAGATACTGAATTTGATCTAGATGCCTATTTGCAAAATAAGGTTAGAGTTAAGAATTTTATTAGCGCAATGGAAGACTTCAATGAATCCATTTCGACTCATGCTAAAACTGCGAATAACATTTATACATTATTTGCCTTAGTTGCGTTAGAAAATATTGTCGATACACCTGAAGAATTTGCCCGGAAATACAATGAATTCATGGTCTTGGTTGACAGTATTAGAAAAGAAGAGCCTGCCGAAGATCAAAGCACGCCTGTGGAAAGTCAAGAACAGCAACCGAAACTGTTGAACTGGGATCATGCTTACAAATATTATTCTAATACTTTGGGTGCGAGTACAGAGCCACCGCAAAGGATTGCTCGGTATGAAGCCCTTAAAGCAGCCTTACTTGAATTATGAAAGTTGTCTCTTCCATTTCCACACTATATCATGACCAGCGTCCAATCATTGAAAAATTAGCCACCACTTTTGATACAATTGTTGGCTCAATTAAGAGTAAACGGTGGTATTATGACAGCCGTATCAAAAGCTTGGAAAGCTATGCATTAAAATTGGAAACAGGACGATTTGTAGAGCCTGAAAAATTAGAAGATTTTTTCGCTTGTATGTTGGTTGTAGAAAATACCGCTCAAATAAAAGTTGCAATTAATAAACTTAAGCCACATGTAACAATTCAAAATCGGAGACCCTCGAATGATAAGATTACTCATAAAAGTAGCGACTCATTTGTCTTTGATGATCTTCGTCTCTATGTAACTTTAAAACCCACTGCCGCAAGATTAGCGGGACCAATAAATGCCATATTATTCGAAATTCAAATAAAAACTTTTCTTCAACATGCCTGGGCGATTGCTACTCATGATTTAATTTATAAGTCTAGTGAAATTAATTGGGGTAAGCAACGAGTCGCTTTTCAGGTAAAAGCCATGCTTGAAAATGCTGAAGTCTCAATAGAGAAAGCGTTAAATATAAAAAGAGTTGTAGGAATCCCACTTACAAACGAAAAGGTTACGAGTCAGAATCGAATTAAGAAATTTCTAGTTTCTTATTGGACTGACGAGGCATTGCCAAAAGATTTGATAAGATTGATTGATAATATTATTAATCTGCTCAAAATGTTAGACTTGAGTTTAGAAGTCTTAGAGGAAAGTCTCTTAGAGGAAATAAAGCAAGGACGTGGAAACCTTACCTTGAATTTATCGCCATATCTAATTTTATTGCAAACCTTAATTAATCAACAATCACTTAAAGTGAATAACTACATTAAAAAAGATAATAAGAAGAAAATTTTAATTCCTAAAGAAATAGACACCTCAAAAATTATTGACAACATTTATGGAAAGAATGTCATCAGCATTTAATTTTTTGCCGGGTAGAGCAGCGCTCAAAAAGTACAGGTACTATCTTATAAACCAAACATTTTTAGAGTTTTTTCTGACTTATTTTTGTAGTACCCGAGAGGAGTCATACGACGATAACACGACGGATGATTACCTTCTGTAGCCCTGGTTTTCCGGGGCTATTTTTATGCTGCCTTCCCAGTCTCTTCGAGCCTGACCCGAGAGGAAGTCGCCGCCTCCTTCACTCTGGCTGATTTATTCTTTTCATAATCTTTATCAAAGGCTTCGTTCTTCTTCCATAGCGTATAAATCAGGATCAAAACTTTTCTTTGCAGTGCTACATAGCTTTTCATTTTTATGCCATGTTTATCAAATGTTCTGTCAAATAATGCAGGCATTGTACCTACCTGATAAGTATTCATATTAAGGGCTGGCATGTGCAATATTCTCCTTACATGTGCGTTGCCTTTCTTGGATATTTTAGTCTTGCCCACCCGCTTGCCTGACTGATCCTCCACTACATCATACCCATTTACACTAATGAGTTGAGGTATATTTTTAATGAGGGCAAACCCGTTCATTTCTGCCACCACCGTTGCTGCCGAAAGTGTACCTACTCCTTTGATATCGCAAACCTTATCCATCCTTTCTTTCACATCTTCATTTGTGGCGATATGCTCATCAATTAATTTCTTTGTGTTGTCCAATTCTTTATCAAAAAGTTTTATTAACCTCTCTAGCACTTTTATAGCACTTTTCATTTGTACCGCACTGTGCCTCAACGCATGTAACTGATTAGTGGTATCCGTTTTCTTCTGCTGAATGTCTTCATGCAGCCTTGTATAAGTGCGTAGTTCATGATAAAACGGGCTCAAAGGGGCCCATTCTTCCAGGTTCTGTTCGCATCCCATTTGAGCCAGGCCTTTTGCATCTATGCTGTCATTTTTAGATTTCAAACCCAGTGACTCCATATACTTCTTAGCCTTATTGGGTAATACCACACTTACACAATAACCTGCCTGCTGAAGCCCCAAAGCAAAACGTTCATGATATACCCCTGAGGCCTCTATCACCACATGCACTTTTGTACATTCAACTGGACAGTTTTTAACCAGCCATTTCACTAATTCTTTTACTCCGTTTTCAGTGTTCAAAAACACTTTGGCAGCAATTACCTTAACCACCAGTTCATCTGTCAATTTTGATAAGTTACATTCGCAATTATCCTTTGCAGCATCAATTCCAAGGTTGACTTTTAATACTTTCATATCTTCATTTTATACTAACCAATCAGAAATTTCTTTTACAGTTGTTACTTATTTATAGTGCATCAAATCCTGAGGAAATGTGCTTAGGTACTGATTGAAACTTTGAAAGAAAAACGGCACCAGGTTTCCCTGTACTTGTACATAGCTAATGCTTGTTTAGTGTGCTTGACCTAAGTGCTGATGCCGTTCCTGTTGATTAGAGTTGTAAAGATATAAGTGTGCGATGTTATTGACGAAGAAAGCGTAAAAGAGGCAGTGCGATTAACAGCCGAACACTTTGGAAAAATTGACATTCTTATAAATTCGGCTGGTATTAACATTAGGGGCGCTATTGAAAATCTATCGGTAAAAGATTTTAATGCAGTGCAACAGGTGAACGTAACAGGGTCATGGCTGGCATGTCGTGAAGTTGTACCAATCATGAAAAAAGAATGGCTATGGAAGAATTATAAACATAGGCTCAATGCTTTCTGTTACAGCCATCCCCGAACGTACACCTTATGCAACCAGTAAGGGCGCCATCTTACAATTAACGCGTTCCTTAGCAATGGAGCTTGCTAAAGAGAGCATCAACGTAAACGCTATTTTGCCGGGTCCTTTTGCTACTGATATGAACCTGCCGCTTACCAACGACCCTGAAAAATACAATGCATTCATTTCTAAAATTCCAATGGGTCGCTGGGGCGAATTGTATGAGATTGGTGGCATAGCTCTGTATTTAGCAAGTCGTGCATCAAGTTATACAACAGGTGGTTGTTTTTCGGTTGATGGGGGGTGGGTAAGTGTGTGAAGTAAATGTCACGGTGAGCTTGTCGAACCCTTAATGAACATTAACAACAGCCGTCATTGGCAGGAGGAACGACGAAGCAATCCGCTCCATCAATAAACATGTTCCAATTGTGGAAGCAGATTGCTTCGTTCCTCGCAAGGACGAAGAACAAAAACTAAACCGTCATTGCGAGTAGGAACGACGAAGCAATCCGCTCT
>JANPIA010000101.1:0-3319 GCA_031424735.1 Segetibacter sp. | reverse complement strand
GGCGTTTTTGAGCAGGATTGTGGAAGGAGGGAAGAATAGATGACGGTTGACAGATGACAGGGAAGAAGGGTTGGTGGTTGGTCGTTGATTCGAAGAAAAGAACACTCACTATTAACCATTCTCGGTTGTCGTTTCACCATTCATTATTCATCATTGCCCATTGCCCATTGACTATTGCCCATTGGCGCAAACAGATGACTGTTGACGGATGACAGATGACAGGGGAAGAACGGTTGATCGTTGGACGTTGGTCGTTGATTCAAAGAAAAGAACACTCACTATTGACCATTCACGACTGACTTTTCACCATTGCCCTTTGACCATTCACGATTTAACATGAACCATTGATCGTTCACCGTTCCTAATCTTTTCTTCCCTGTGAAAGAATGCCCCCATCAATGACAGGGGCTTGTTCAGGGTAATTATCAGATAACGGTTATTTTCCCGGTGTAAATACTGGTTGCTACATCTTTACCGTCTTCGCTAAGGAATGAAATATAGGTTTCCACGTCTTTACCCGTAAACCCAGCCACATCCAGCGTTTCTGTGAGCGCACTGCGCGTTTCACTCCCTGTGGTGTAGATGCTCTGGTTTAACTCTTCGCAATACACTACCAATACCGCTTTGTCGCCACCTTTGGCTTTGCCCGTTCCCGCATTGTTAACCCAGGTAAACTTTATTTTTCCACCTGCCAGCGGAACTGCCGTTGCACTTGCACCATTGGGTAGATCGCCACGGGCTACCAACGCCAATGCATAATTGATCATAAAATCGGGCGAAACACCGGTGACAGCATTTTTCAGGTTATACGAAAGCGCATTGTTAGCGCCGGTCATTTTTACCGCATAATTGCGGAAAGTAATCGTTACCACCCCTGATATGGCCTGGATGAATTTTATCACCAAAGCAAACTTTAACTGCTGATCTAACTGTGCAGGCGAAGTAGTGCCGGAACGCCGCGAGGGCTGACTGCGCATGTATTCAATACCCTTCCAACTTCCACCAATTACCGTACCTACCGTTCCGGAGAAACCTCCCAGAATTCCTTTAGAAATTGTTCCCATGATTTAAAATTTTTTACGTTTACAATTTTTTTAAAAAACCGCATTACTTGTTAACCGGTATAAGCTGCAGTTCGTATTACAAACGTATCGTGGGTTTGCCGCCTAAACAAGCAGGTGTCTGCAATTGGCTTTTATTGTCGCGAAGTGGCGTTGATTGTCTTTAATTGTCTCTTATTTGCTTTTTTGCTTTCCCGCATCCATGTAGCCGTGTTTTGTTCTTGTTTTGTTTGTACCATGTTCGCTTCTAATTCGGAAAAGTATTTGTTTTTACGAAAAAAGGCAGAAGATAGGGTGTCAGTTATTTGTTGAAACCTGGGGCGATGTACAGAAAAAGTGTCGAACAAAATTTAGGGTTTACCTTAAAACAATTTAGTGTTGTTACAAATGCATTTCATTAAAGACCATGTTATTTTTAATGCAATTATTTACGTTTATGAAGTGCCAAAAAACACCTGACAACAACAACGAAAAAGCAACACAGCAAACAGCCGGGCAGAACGCCGCAACAGTCAACCTGATAGACAAACAGGATGTTCTGAAAAAAATGCGCATATGTGAACGAACCCTGCAAAGATGGAGAAGCAGGCGGCTTTTATCTTACTATAAAATTGGAGGAAGAATATACTACCAGGAGAGCGACCTGGAAAAGCTGCTTGAAATGAACAGACGCAAGGGTTTGGAATAAAGTTAATTAAATTTTACCGGGATCCTATTCGCGTCCACATATTCACTCAACAAGTTTTTCATGGCATTTATTTTATTGGCAAGTGCCAGCAAGTCGTCCACATGAATGTTATAAGCTGGGTTGTACCGTGCATCTATATAGGCTTTTTGCAGTTGCTGAAACAACCTTGCATCCTTTTCGTTGGTGGTGCTGAAAATTGCAGGAAGTTTGTTGCATACCAGGGAACAGAGCCGAACCAACCGGTTAATGTTATGTGTGTTAACATGATACCCTGTTTTTATTTTTAAGAAGGTTCTTAATCCATGCTCTGCTGCCTGGTGCAGCATAAAGGCAGCCATTTTATTTTGTTGCCTTAACCGGTAAAGGTCGGCTCCGGCAACAAACTCCTGTACCTGGTTAACACCGTGGTTGTACCATTGAAAACAGCTTTGCTGCCTGGCGTTTTCATCAACGGACGCAGGTTTAGGCAGTACGGTGTCTTCTGCTTCGTACAATACTTCCACTTCCTTTTGCACTGTTACGGCAAACGGATGTCCCTCGTTTAGCCAGCCCACAAATTCTTCCATTTGTACTGCTATAGCGGTCACGGGTACGCTGTTCCGAAATTTTTCCTCAATTTTTTCTTCCATTAATTTGGTAGTAATTCCATTGGTTGCTGAGCAAAGAACCATTATAAAATAATGAGCATCGTAACCCCATGCAGGCGGCTTACAAAAAATGGTATTTGTTTGTTGTTCTGCCCTTATAATTCCTAATAACCATATTTTTCCTACCGAACTTACCTCCAATACTTTCCGGGTGAGGTGCTCTGCAAAGTGATGTGGTGTTAACTGGTGCATAGCTGCTGTTTCTGTATTGCCTTACAGGTTAAAGTAACTATGAACCGTTCTACTAAGCTATTCCCAGCAGGTATAAAATAGTTAGTCAAGAGGATTTTTTAGACGGGATTTATTAGGAGTTCTACTAATAAATTAGAATATCTTTTGAATTACTTTTGGTGTTATAATCATCTACCATGACTGAAATACCTGAAAACAAAATACACCAGGGAAAAAATATAAAGCGATTTAGAGAAATGCTTGGTATAAAGCAAGATGCTTTGGCTACGGAGCTCGGCGAGGACTGGACCCAAAAAAAAGTATCGTTGCTTGAACAGAAAGAAGATATACAGCCGCATATTTTAGAGCTGGTAGCCAAAGCATTAAAGGTGTCTGCGGAGGCTATTAAGAATTTTGATGTAGATGCAGCAGTGAATGTTATATCTAATACCATAACCAATTATGATAATTCATCGGTAGTTGGCCATTATAATCTTAATCCGATAGAAAAAATTGTTGAGCTATATGAAAGCAAAATTGAGTTGTATGAACGGATGTTGAAGGATAAGACGGATATGATTAACAAACTGGAAAAGATTATAAGTACTCAGCAATGATGAGGTAAAGGGGGAGGAATAGTTGATGGTTGACGGAGAGGAATGGTTGATGGTTGGTCGTTGGGGGTGAGAACAGATGACAGATGACGGATGACAGTTGACAGGGGAAGAATGGTTGATAGCTGCCTATTCACC
>JANPIA010000100.1:0-3044 GCA_031424735.1 Segetibacter sp. | reverse complement strand
CATGGCTTTCCTGAAAAACCAGTTGAAACTGGTGAAGTACATTCAGTGGTTAGCCAAACAATAAATCTTACAAAATAAGTACAGGCAATACATGGGATTGATTACATACATAGGTGCGCTCATAAAAGTGAAGAACGAGATCAGCAAACAGAAAGCAATGAACCAATCGTTCCTTTTACCCTATATGCGATCGCTCGAGGAAAGGCACGGGGGAAGTTTTCCGGAACAGCAGGTAAAAAAAATATTGAACTACTATGGTTTGTTTATACCAAGCGTTTTATGTGGCAGCTATAAAAGATTATATGGCAAAACGCTGACCGATGATGAACGCAAAAGGGTATCGCTGTTCGGCATACTCACTCCAATTGGTGATGATCTTTTTGATATAGATAAGCTGGATGCAGAAAGCATACGTAAGATAGCTTTTGAACCGGATGCATATGATGCCCAAACGTTTTCATCGCGGGTTGCCAAAGAGATACAGAGCTACTTGCTGAAACATGTTCCGTACAAAGAAGAATATAAAGCGGCGGCTAAAAATGTTTTCGATATACAACTGGAAACTATACGGCAAACCAACCCTGCAATAACAAATAAAGTAATAGAAGAGATCACTTATGCAAAGGGTGGCTATTCTGTGATCATCTACCACCAAACATTGGATGAGCCTGCCAGCACCCAAATGCTGGAAGCGCTTTTTTATATTGGAAGCCTGATGCAGTTCGCCAACGATTGTTTTGATATTTATAAAGACATACATGACGGTATTTATACACTTGCAAGCAGGTGCGAGGATTATAAAGAGTTAAAGAGCTTATTTCTAAACCGGGTGAAAGAAACAAACCACCTTATAGCCGCATTGCCTTATAATAAAAGGAGAAAAAGGGAATTTGCGGTCATCATGTATTTTATTATTGCAAGGGCTATGGTGGCATTAGACCAAATGATAAAACTGCAAATTAAACAAGGTAAACCTGTTGACTGTTTAACTACTATGAGAAAGCAACTGATAACCGACATGGAAAAACCCGGGAACATTATAAAGTGGCTGTATTATACTTACAAACTACCAAACCTAGTGTAAAGCTTTTCCCGCTTACCGTTTCACTGTATCGAAATCAAAAAACGTAATGAGACTTTTAATCATAATATTTTTTTCCCTCATTTCCTTTCGTGTGATGGCGAATAATGATTCTGTTTTGATCAATGCATTGGTAAAGGATATTGCCGCCATGCAAATACAAAAAGACGACGGCGAGTTTTACAAGGGAATGTTTTATGGCTTTAGAGAGTGCGGCGGATTTCCGCACAATTATCAGCGGGATAACAATGTATTCTTTACAGGCATCACTGCATTTGCTTTCAGGAATATGTTGCCCGCTTTAAGCGATGAAAATAAATTGACAGCGAATAAAATTATAAGCAACGCAGCCACGAGCTACCCTTACTTTAAAAACAAGCTGGGCGGTCCGTTCTATAATTTTTGGCCAACCGATGCGCCCATTATGCCACACACTTATTATTTTAAATATTTGAAAGGCGTATTCGGTCAGGGGGAAGATGCGGATGACAGCGTGATGATATTGATGACATCCGGCAACAACGACAGCGATAACCAGGCGCTCAAACAACGCATCATCCAGGTGAGTAACCGGAGCCGAAAAAAGATCACCTCTACCTTTAAAAGGTACCGCAACTACCCAGCTTACAGCACCTACCTTGGCTTCAAAATGATCCCCGATTTCGACTTCGCCGTACACTGCAATCTTTTATATTTTACGCTTGATAAAAAACTTGCCTTCACCCTGCAAGACAGCGCCACCGTAAGTTTGCTTGCAGCCATGTTAGAAAACAGCGAATACAAAAAGAATCCTATTTTCATTTCGCCATACTATGTAAAGCCATCCATATTGCTGTACCATATTGCACGACTGATGGGCGCATTCACCATACCGCAACTGGAGAAATACAAGCCCCAGCTTATCAACGATATTAGGTTGGAATTAGAAAAAAGCACCAACATCATGGATCATATTATTCTGCGAACCTCGCTGCTTCGACTGCAAGTTTCCGCGCCATCACTTGGCTTAACCAGCATTGAGGAGTTTGAAAAAAGCAACCAGCGCCAGTACATCTTTTTCCAGGCACGACCTGCATTTTCGTACCCGCTGCCGTTGAAACAAATTATGTTACAGGCAAGCTATATCAACTATTATTTTTATTGCCCGGCGTATAATAAAACTTTGTTGTTAGAGTATTTGGTGGAGAAGAATAAGACCTCACCCTCGTTTCCTCTCCGAAAGAAAGAGAGTTCCGGCAATTAGTTTTCGAACATAATAAGGAGTGAATAGTTGAGCATAAAAACCCATATCACCAGGTTTGAGTAGGACGATCCAAAAACAGCAAGCATGAAATACCAATGCAGAATTCACAGTACCATAAAAGCCCTATCAGGGAACAGCGCAGGGAATTGGCTGTTATAATTCCCTGCTTGAATTTTCTTTGTTTCTTTCTTTTTTTCAAGAAAAAAAAGAAAAAGCAACATAGTTTAGGAAGTAAGCAAACCAATGAAAATCTTAAAACAAAAGTACCAACCGTCTTAATCGACATAGTTTAAGACGCCGTCTCCTCCTTCTGCATCATCAAATAAGCCTTTATAAATCCGTCCAGTTCTCCATCCATAACAGGTCCAACATTTCCCACTTCATAATCTGTACGGTGATCCTTGATCATTTTATAGGGGTGAAAAACATAACTTCTTATCTGGCTCCCCCACTCTATTTTTTTCTTGTTGGAATTAGCTGCATTTTTCAATTCTTCGCGCTTGCGCATTTCCTCTTCGTACAGGCGACTCTTCAGCATCTTCATTGCTTTCTCACGGTTCTCGCCCTGTGTGCGTGCCTGCTGACACTCCACTATAATGCCCGACGGTTTATGCGTTAAGCGAACAGCAGTTTCCACCTTGTTTACATTCTGCCCCCCGCTTCCACCACTTCTAAAGAATGCCCACTCTACATCAGCAGGGTTTACTTCAATCTCGATAG
>JANPIA010000099.1:0-39943 GCA_031424735.1 Segetibacter sp. | reverse complement strand
CAGGTCGCTGATGTGTGTCCAGGTAAGGTTGTCTTTTGCAATCGCATTCACCCAGGCTGCTTTATCCTTATCGAGCGAAACACCCAATATGGTAAAGTTTTTATTTTTGAATTTGTTGTAAGCGGCCACCAAATTTGGGTTTTCGTTGCGGCATGGTCCGCACCAGCTTGCCCAAAAATCAACCAGTACATATTTGCCTTTAAAACTAGTTAGGCTAACAGGATTGCCATTAACATCGGGCATTGAAATTTCCGGAGCCTGCATATTCAGTAGTTTGTTAGCCGGGGGCTTGGACATTGACTGTACATCCAGCATCTTTTTTATGGAAGCTATTCCCTCGTGATCTTTAAATTTTACCGCCGCATCATCTACCATCGGCTTTATTTCCTCTATTGCCATGGTGCGACTTGCCAGTCCAATTGCATAAACCCGCGCAGCCGGACTCCCTGATTTGCTGATGAAGTCTTTTACCACCAGGTTT
Source organism: Segetibacter sp. (assembly GCA_031424735.1). Lineage (GTDB taxonomy): Bacteria > Bacteroidota > Bacteroidia > Chitinophagales > Chitinophagaceae > Segetibacter. Next base: position 39,462 of record JANPIA010000099.1, on the reverse strand, counting down.
AAATTTTTCAACTCTTCGTCACGTCGTTTTGAGAGCAACACAACAGTGCTATCCTGCCCCGGAATTTTTTCTGCTTCTTCAAGTTGCCTGAAGGTGTTTAGCAAAACGGAATCTTGTTTTGAATAGCTTTCAAATAAACTGTGCAGGCCCTCCGACGCGGGTGAACCTTCTACTTTATATTTCCTGTATTGGTTCACATCCATGTTTACACGAATGTTTTGTTTGTCGTTTATCAAAATCACATCCGGCCCTTTCTCAATTGCCAGCCTGTAAATGTTTTCACTGGCTCCCGATGCTTTCAACATAAATTCGCCCTTCGCATCCAACGTAACAGAATCTACTACAATGGGCTGTGGCGCCTCGTAGGGGATGTGCATTAGTAGCAGTTTTTTCCCCGATGCATTTAAAACAGTGCCGCTAACGGTTAATGCATTGTCTTGTTTTTGGTTGCACGATGTTATTATAGCGAATGAGGCAATGGCTGCAATAATTCTTTTCATGTGATATTTTTATATAAACTGATATTGTTATTGTAGTGCAACGATAGTTTGCTAATTGCTGCTTCTGTCGGGCTGTAATGGCAGAACGAAAGGAACCCAATACGCAAATAGATATAAGTCTATTTGTTTAGCCTTTCTTCCAATAATTGTGTTGTTATTTTTGGATCGGCTTTGCCCTTGCTTATTTTTTTTACCTCCCCCATAAATAAACCAATCAGGCCTTTTTTTCCTTTTTTATATTCTGCAACTTTATCCGGCATTTTTGTTAATACATCATTTACCCATTCCTCAATTTCGGCGGTATCGCTTACCTGCAAAAGGTTGAGCGCTGTTGCGATATCCATTGGGGTTTTGGTTGGCTGTAACAAGAGCTGCGGTAATATTTTGGACGATGCCACCGAGAAATTCACTTTGCCCTCCTCCACAATATTGATGAGTTGTGAAAGGGTTTCTGCTGAAAGGCTCAGATCATCAAACACAATACCACTTTCGTTCAGGTATTGCCTAATTGGTCCGAGCAGCCAGTTTGCAACTGCTTTGTAATGTTGATTGTGAACGATGGCTTCTTCAAAATAATGGGCAAGTTGTTTTTCATCGCTCAATTGCCTGGCATCGTACTCGGGTAAGTTGTATTCATTTCGATATTTATGAAAAAGCTCCTCCGGAAGTTTTGGTAAAGCCAGCCTTATTTTTTCGATGTATTCATCAGTAAGTTGAAATGGTGTGAGGTCTGGCTCGGGGAAGTAGCGATAATCGTTCGCTTCTTCTTTATCCCGTATAGCAAAAGTACTATCGTCTTCTGCATTAAAGCTCCGTGTTTGCTGTGTGATCGTTTCACCCCTCTCCGCCATTTGTATCATTCGTTCTATCTCAAACTCAATAGCCTTTTTTACATTGCGGATTGAATTGAGATTTTTCACTTCCACTTTCACACCCAACTTTTTTTCACCTATTAATCTTATAGAAACATTTGCATCGCAGCGCAGGCTTCCTTCTTCCATATTACCATCGCAAACGCCTATCCATCTAACCAGTTTACGTATTTCAGTTACGTATTGAAAAGCTTCATCGGCCGAAAAAAGATCTGGCTCGGTGACTATCTCTATTAGCGGGACACCTGCCCGGTTAAAGTCTATGCAAGTATAATTATCATCGGCATCGTGTATGCTCTTACCCGCATCTTCTTCAAGGTGAATACGGTTGAGTTGTACGTTTCTTTCTCCCTCCGACGTTTTAATGCGCACATGACCGCCATTGCAAATGGGAGTAGTATGCTGCGACACCTGGTAGCCTTTAGGCAAATCGGGGTAGAAATAATTTTTACGCGCAAAGTAATTGAAGCGCTCAATTTCGCAATTGCAGGTGAGCCCCATTTTTACTGCATATTCAATCGCTTTTTTATTGGTTTTTGGTAAGGTGCCAGGGTGACCAAGGGTGATGGCACTTACATGGGTATTGGGCTCGCCTCCAAATGCAGCACTATCACCACTGAAAAGTTTGCTGTTGGTTTGCAGTTGCGCATGAACCTCTAACCCAATAACCGCTTCGTATTTATTTTTGATGACCACCATTAAGATTGATAGGCTGCAAAAATAGCGGTTCGGCTTTAACGGGGATTGCAAAACTTTATGTAAAGAAGCGCAAAGGAATTTGCGAAACGGGCTTGCGTTGCCGGGGTATTTGAAAAATCGCCTGCCCGTACCGCGGTCATCATAGGTGAACCTAATAACGTTCTGCCTGAAAAATGATAAAGAAACATTTTGTGTGTTTAATTTCTTTTGTTGAAGCTTTCAATTTTTGTTCGAATGTCTATGCTGCTTTTTAATAAAAGGGCTTCATGATAGAATTTCTTTGCTATTTTTTCACCTTTACTTTTGTAATGTTCACACATCTATAATATGGTGTATAGCTTTCTGAAAAATGTTGAGATTTATTTGAAAATTTGTATGCGCTCTGTTGAGTTGCAGAGAAAGATTTAAAAGGAGCAGGCTGAATAATTTTGAAATTCAATTTGTGCAAAATAAATATGCCACACTTTTAAAGTGTGGCATACTTAAAACAACGGGTAACATTTATTACAGGTCAGCCGTCTTCAATCTTTTCGGCAACTTAACTTCTACTGTTTGTGCACTTCCATTTCTTTTATAAGTGAATTTTGCGCTTTCACCCTGTTTCAAATCTTTGGTTTCATTTCTTAATTCATCTACACCGTCAATTTCTTTTCCGTTTACAGAAGTAATGATATCACCTTCTTTCAATCCGGCTTTGGCAGCAGGAGAATCCTCATCCACTTCCTTCACCTTTACACCTTTACCTTCCTCAAGGTCTTGTATTTGCAAGCCAATTTTTGGTTTACCCCAGTTAAAAAAGGTTTGGCCGGGCAAATCAATATTTGGCATTTCAAATTGGAAATCGTTATTAAAAGTATAGGCTCTCGATTTATTTTCAGCAAGAGTTGCGGTAACCTTATTTTCTTTACCAGATCGTTTATAGGTAATGTCAATTTTGTCGCTGGGTTTATGGTCACCTATAGCATCCACCAGGTCGCTGCTGCTTTCAATTTTTTTGTCGCCAATCTTCGTTATCACGTCCTCCTTTTTTAACCCGGCTTTTTCAGCGGCACTTTCCTTGTTTACTTCAACAATCTTAGCACCATCTTCCGATTTCTCTGTTAAAACACCAAGCATAGCTTTTTTAGATCGCTCATAAAGAAATGGTTGGTATCCGCCACGCGGTGCGGCTAAAGCTCTTGCACGCGGTGCAGCGTTTATAGCCATCGGGGTGCCATTTCTCCTGATTATTCTTACATCACCGTCGTTAAATTCATCCATGGGTTTACCATTGATGGTTACTTTATCGCCATCAATAACAATGGTAGTTTTGCCAGCTTTATCGCCGCTTTTACGGATAACGATCTCCTCGTTTTTTTCAATTTTCATTTTATCTTTTTGCTTTTCCTTGTCTTTAGCATCCTGAGCGATGGTGGAAGTGCAAATAAGAGCGCCGGCAAAAAGTAAAACAGAAGTTGTCATTCGTGTATTCATCGTGTAAAGTTTTAGTTATACGAAATGTTTAGTAGATCAAATGTAAGGAAGATTTTCTAATACGAATAGTTTCGGAAATGTTAAATGGAACGAATGTTTAGAGAGACCTAATTTGGAGTTCACCCATTCTGAAGTTCGTAGGTTTTCGCCGGGCAATCATCAATACGCTCGGTAGATATAAATTGGAAACCGCATTTTTCCAGCACCTTTTGCGATGCGATGTTATCGACATGAGCAGCGGCAAAAAGGCTGGCTAAGTGTATTTCTTTAAAACCGCGATCAATACAACGCATTGCCGCTTCCGTTGCAAAACCCTTTCCCCAAAATTTTTGCCTGAAGCGATAACCCAGGTCGGTAACACCGCGGTCGGTCCTGTATTTTAGACCGCACCAGCCAACAAACTCATCCGTTGTTTTTAAATGAACCGCCCACCTGCCATAGTTATATTTTTGATATTGGGGTATGATGATATAGCGAATGACCTGCGTGGCACTTTCTTTAGTTGTTGGCAGTTCATGCAGGTATTTTAAAACCTCAGGATCGCTGTTCAATTCGTAGATGAGTGGTCCATCATCTTCCGTAAAATTTCTGAAGTTGAGTCGTTCAGAAGTGAAAAGTATTTTCATGATAATATCTACAACAGCGATTTTATTTCATCAATTACTGCGGGCAGGTTACTTGCATCTTGCCCGCCTGCAGTTGCCAAAGTTTTTTGTCCGCCGCCGCCACCCTTTATAAGCGGGGCAATATGTTCTTTAATTATTTTTACGGCGTCCAGGTTTTTGGTGGCGGAAATAGCGTCGTCTAACATCAAGGCTACATGGCTTTTGCCTTCAACATTTGCAGCTAAAACAACTACGTAATTGGTAAGATCATTTTTGAGTTGGAGACATAGCTTCTTTAACGAATCGGCGCTGTTCACTTCTACTGTTTCTCCAATGAAGGAGATACTATTTACCGTGGATACATTCTGAAGCAATTCCAATTTCAATATACTGAGTTGTCTTGCTTCCATACCTTCAAGCCGTTTCTTCAGCTCCGTGTTTTCAGCCTGCAGGTGCTCTATTGCTTTGCCAATCTCTTTCGGGTTTTTAAGACTTTCCCGAATTCTATGCATGTTATCAAAAACCTCATTCACCAGTTGCATGGCAGCATTACCGCTCACCGCTTCCATACGGCGAACGCCTGCAGCTACCGCGGTTTCGTGTTTTATTTTGAATAAACCCAACTCGCCTGTACTGCCTGCGTGCGTACCACCGCACAGCTCTATTGAATAAGTTGGATCGATGATCACCACGCGAACTATGTCGCCATATTTTTCGCCAAACAAAGCCATGGCACCCTGCGCTACCGCCTCGTCCTTTGTCATTTGTTTGATGATTACCGGTATGTTTTCGCGGATCCTTTCATTTACGATCGCTTCTATTTTTTGTATCTCGTCGTTGCTTACTTTGGAAAAATGAGAGAAGTCGAAACGCAGTTGCTCATCGTTTACCAGACTGCCCTTTTGCGCAACATGGTTACCCAAAACCTTTCGTAAGGCAGCATGTAACAGGTGGGTAGCGCTGTGATGAACCTCGGTATTTTTTCTGAACGACTGGTCCACTTTAGCAAACACTTCACCGCTAATATTTGCCGGCAATGTTTCCGTAAAATGAATGATCAGGTTGTTTTCTTTTTTTGTGTCGAAAACCTGGATGGACTCGTTCCCAAAAATCAAACTGCCCTTATCGCCCACCTGTCCGCCGCTTTCCGCATAAAAGGGCGTTGCCTCCAACACAAGCTGGTAAGCTTCCTTGCCTTTTGCTTTTACCTTGCGGTATTTAACTACTTTGCTTTTTATCTCCAGGTTGTCGTAACCAACAAAGTCGGAAAGCGCATAGTCGTCCAGTACAATCCAGTCTTCGGTATCAACTATAGATGCGGAACGGCTGCGGTTTTTTTGTTGTTGAAGTTCTCTTTGAAAACCCTCCTCATCGACTATTAATCCATTCTCTTGTGCCATCAACTCAGTAAGATCTTTTGGAAAACCAAAAGTATCCTGAAGCTTAAACGCTATACTGCCGTCCAGTTTCGACAAATCTCGCAGGCTTTTATTTAAAATATCTGGCAAAGCTGATTTTTGTTCGTTTGTAAGGTTATTGATTTCTTTAGAAAGACTGGCCAATAGACCAAAATTGGTTTCTTGATTTGTTGAAGCTTTTTTAAAAAAAGATTGTAAATCACTAATTGGAACATGAAGTTTTTTAAAAGCCTCCAAATCCTTTTGCAAAGATGTTTTAGGCCAAGAATCATTTATCACACATAGAACAGACTCAACATTTGTTTTAAATTCATTACTCGATAATTTTTTCTTGACCGCTTGATTGAATAACGAAATTCCACTTTCCAGCGTTCTCAAAAACGCATCCTCCTCTTCCCTCACCACCTTACTTACAAACTCTGCCTGCGATTGTAATTCCGGAAAAACATTTTCAAACTGCTTTGCTAAAACAGGGATAAGTTGATAAAGCAATGGTTGCTTATAGTCGAGATAAGAATAATAATAACGCACTGCCCTGCGAAGTACCCGGCGTATAACATAACCTGCACCAGTGTTGGAAGGAAGTTGCCCGTCGGCAATGGTGAATGCAATGGCCCGTATATGATCGGCAATTACCCGGAAGGCAATATCCTGCTTGCTATCGGTAGCACCATATTTTTTATTAATGATTTTTTCTGTTGCTTCAATCGTCCCACTGAAAACATCCGTATCGTAGTTGCTTTGCTTTTGTTGAATTACTCTCACCAATCTTTCAAAGCCCATACCCGTATCTACATGCCTTGCAGGCAATGGTTCCAGCCGTCCATCTTTCAAACGGTTGAACTGAATGAATACATTGTTCCATATTTCTATCACTTGTGGGTGATCCTTATTAACTAATTCTTGTCCATCAACCGCTTTTCTTTCTTCATCGCTTCTGCCATCCACATGTATTTCGGTGCAGGGTCCGCAAGGGCCGGTATCGCCCATCTCCCAAAAATTATCCTTTTTAGCAAAGGGCAAAATGCGGTCTGCTGCAATCCATTTTTTCCACTCCGTTGCCGCTTCTTCATCGGCGGGTAAACCTTCTTTTTCATCACCTTCAAATATGGTTACATACAACCTGTCCTTATCAAGCTTTAGCACTTCTGTAAGCAATTCCCAACTCCACGCTATGGCTTCATTTTTAAAATAATCACCAAAGCTCCAGTTGCCCAGCATTTCAAACATGGTGTGGTGATAGGTATCAACCCCTACTTCTTCCAGGTCGTTATGCTTACCGCTTACACGCAAACATTTTTGGGTGTCGGCTATGCGCGGATACTCTGGTTTTTTATTGCCAAGGAAATAATCTTTAAACTGGTTCATACCCGCATTGGTAAACAACAATGTAGGATCGTTTTTGATGACGATAGGCGCTGATGGAACTACCTGGTGTTGCTTCGATTGAAAGAAATCTAAAAACTGCTTGCGTATCTCAGTGCTTGTCATAACAGGGAAAATATTAGCTAATTGTTAAGTATCAAAAATTATATTTGCAGGCTTGCGCTGGCAAAGGTAAGTGGCAGGGAAACGCAAGCCATCCTAATAATTCATGATAATTTTTAATCGGTTATGTAACGCAAAGATTTACTGGTTTCACCAACAAAAACCTGGGTTATTATCCTAACTGGCTTATGGTTGTAGGTGCCTTATTGATAACGATGGCAGTAATCGATTTCTTTAGTAAGGCTTATGTTGGCGGGCGAGCTGGTTTTTTTACTTCGTCCTGTTGTCATCGTTTGTAAGCCTTGTACAAATGTGGGGGAAGTATAATAAAGATGCAAAGAGTTTAGTCGTCCATGAAAAAGATAGCAGTATGGGTGCCATGTGAAAATATAGGAGGATGTTAGATTTTGAAAGTTTTATGAACAGGAACGGAATTTTGCTCCAGGGGAGCAACCGTTTTGTAGTAAAAAAGGAATTTGAATTTTTCGGCTCCGTAGGTGCCCCTTTAAATTGGGTAATTGAGAAACCCTTTTGCGCATAGTTAATTGTTTTGGATGATTTCTCTAATTAGGGTGCGTGCATTTACAGAATAGAAAAAAGATGATTACACACAGTATGTACAAGAGTGCGACGCAACAATGGATGCCTGAAGAGATGTAGCTGGTATCAAAAAAATTTTTGCACCGAAGATTTGGTTTGGAGGATGGGAAATACTTAAAGAACCTGCAATTGAGGAAGGTAAAATACTTTTATAATACACACACGCTTCGCTACGAAAAGCTGGAGATACCTTTAAGAGTGAAGCTTTTAAGGGTTTTTGGCTTTTTAGCAACAGCACTGGTTACGGCTACTTTAATTGTTTGGTTTGGCTTTCGCTACATAGGCTCGCCCAACGAAAGAATTTTGCGTGAACAGTTGGACGATTATAAAATTGGCTATTCACTTTTAGATAAGCAGGTTGCCGACCTGCAGCAAAAAATGGCAGAGCTTGAAAAACGGGATAACCAGGTGTACCGCGCCATTTTTGAAGCCAACCCTATACCCGACAGCGCCCGTGCAAAGCAATTGGAAAAAACACAGGAAACCTATTTGGTGGAGCGGCTTCGCGACCAGCAATTGATCAGCAGTATGTTCTCGCAACTGAAGCAATTGGAAAACCGCGTGGCTTTTCAAAACAAAAGCTTTGGCGATATTGATGAGATGATTAAGTACAAAGAAAAGCTGCTGGCTTCCATACCCGCTATTCAACCTTTAAGTAACCGCGACCTGACACGTATCGCCTCTGGCTTTGGCTCGCGGATAGACCCGGTTTATAAGGTTTCAAAATTTCATGCTGGGCTGGATTTTACCGCACCGCAGGGCACGCCCATTTATGCCACTGCCGACGGCAAAATTAAACTTGCTGGCTTTAACGATGGTGGCTTTGGTAATCATGTAATAGTGGATCATGGTTATGGTTATGAAACGTTGTATGCGCATATGGTGCGAATTAAAGCACGTGCGGGGCAAAGTGTAAAACGGGGTGAAGTAATTGGCTGGGTAGGTAACACAGGTAAGAGCACCGGCCCGCATTGCCATTACGAAGTACATAAGAAAGGCACGCCTGTAGACCCTGTGTATTTCTTTTACAACGACCTGAATGCCGAACAATTTGACCGCTTACTAAAACTTGCCGCGGCTAATAACCAAAGCTTCGACTAAAGATTTTTTTTATTTTTATTGAAGAAGGCTTTTAAAGCAGTTACCAATTACTATTTTTACTCTATGCCTCAATTAGATTTATTTTCATCGCCTGTAAAAAAGGAAACTGCCGAAAACACTGCATTGCAGCCCGCAAACAGCAAAACGCATTTGCAAATAAAAGAGGATAATGAGGTTATTAAATCCATGGTGGAACTTGCTGAAGAGACTTTACTGAACAGGAAAGTTGCACAGGAAGTTGAGCAGGAGCAACCCATTATACCCACTGTAGTTAGTAATGCAGAAGTTGTTTTTGCAAATGAAAAAATTGGGGTAAGAATTAAGGAAAAGAAGGTTAAGCCTGTAGCTGTAAAAAAGGCGAAGCCACCGCGCATTCCACAAAAACGCGGTCGGAAATCGTTAAAAGAAATTGAGGCAGACCTTGATCTGATTGACATACCGGAAGACGAAGAGCTTTTTAAAAAACAATATTATCCTATAAGTGATGTGGCTAAGTGGTTTAAGGTAAATACATCATTGCTTCGTTTCTGGGAGAATGAGTTTGATGTGTTAAAACCGAGAAAGAACCGCAAAGGCGATCGCCTGTTTCGCCCGGAAGATGTAAAGAATTTGCAATTGATCTATCACTTACTTCGGCAAAGAAAATACTCTATTGAAGGCGCCAAAGAATTTTTAAAGGGCGATAAAGACAAGGCTGATATTCAAATGCAGCTTACCCATTCATTACAAAAGCTGAAGTCCTTTCTATTGGAGTTGAAGGCTAATTTGTAAGGGGCCATGTTAATAACCGCAGTTGCGCGGAGGCGCAGAGAAATATCTTGAGAAGATATTTAGTTAAACTTCTTTATAAGATAGAACTATTTGCTGGCTTCACTTCATCGTCGGGTTGCTGAATAATTACATTGGTATTGGTGCCCGCAATTTTTATCTCCAGCTTTTCAAGCAATGCAATGATCGCCAGGTTTACTTCCTGCCGCAGCAAATTAAAGTCATCTATAGATTGAAGCGTGGTGGTAAAAAAATCGACCGAAACAGTTTGACCATTTCTACCTACATCGCTTAAAAAAACAGAGCTGTCTTCAATGGAATTTTTTGTTTGCAACAACTGTTGAATACCGGCAATCAACTCCGTTAACTGCCGGGTGGTCGTAATCAAATTCAGGTCGAGCCGCAACTCGCCCTTGCGTTGTGTGCGCATGGAAATATTATCCAGAATACTGTCCACCATTTTTTTATTCGGTATGGTGATGTAGGTTTTTTGATCGGTACGAACGCGGGTGCTTCTAAGCCCGATCCGTTCAACACTGCCGGTGAAACCTTCTACTTTCACCACATCGCCTGTTGCAAAGGGTTTATCAAAAAAGATGATAAAGGAGGCGATCAGGTTCTCCAAGCTTTCGCGGGTAGCAAGTGCAAGGGCTGCGCCCACAATACTTAAACCGGTAAGCAGGTTGCCAATGCTTTTATGAAAGGCAAATTTCAACAGCAATAAAAGACCGATCAGCACCAGTAAAACTTTAAAAAAATCTTTAAAAAAAACAATGAGCTGGTTATCGTTTTGATCGGGGGTAAGGTTTGCACGTTCCTCCAGCAACAACGCGATAAAATCAATAAGCCTAAGCAAAAGCCAAATAAAAACGATGATGAGCGCTGCGATACAAATGGAGTCGATTACCTGGTGAAGGGTGAGCTTATAAAATGATATTTCCCATGCCCTCGGGTAATTGAGTTTATCGATGGCGATAAGGGAAATAAGAAGTACCAGGAAAACTTCCACCGGCTGTACCACCAGGTTGAAGAAGGATTCCTTATTCAAAGTTTTGCCGGCGCGCATTACCAATTTATAAATGACGTTCGCCAGGTATTTCGACAATAATCTTTTGATAAGTAAAGCCACTACCAGTGCGCCTAACACATACAGGTAGCTTTCAACCGTGTTGTTTAAAATTTTAAATTGAAGGAAGGAATACACGTAGTAGTTTATGTACCGCAAACTTAATGGTTATACCAGCAGACTACATTAAGGAGTTTGAAAAATTTGGATGATCCCGTTTTTTGTTAAACCATATAAACGTGTTCCGTTGAACTGCAGTTTAATAAAATCGCTGATGGGTGAACTGATGCGGAACGAATACAACTGCAACGACGTGGGCTTGTACAGCAGTATGCCATAATTGTTTCGACCGGTGATGGTATTTTTATCAATCACCTGCAGATCGTACACATCTTTTAAAGCAATATCATTTTTCTGCGCTCCGTAATAATCAAAAACCAGCAGGCCTCTTTTGCTATCGTAAATGTATAGTTGTCCATCGCGGTCGTACATCACCTCCGGTGAGGGAACACTATCGTACAGTTGGCGGAAATCGGCGGTTTGTAAAAGAGTATTCCCGTTATCATCAATCTTTTTAACCTTGCTTTCCAACTCATCATAAAGCCAGATATTATTATCGTAACTGGTAGCAATTGCCTTTACCTGGAACAGGTTTCGTTTGCGAAGGTCGATGGCGTTGCGAATGTTGAGAAGCCTGTCCAGCACAACAATGGTTGAAAAATCGCGGTAATAGATCAGCACTTTAAGTGGATTGGTGGCATCAATGGAATAAACTTTTCCGTGCTTTCTTACATCGTTAAACACTGCAACAGAATCGCCTTTTGCGTTCAATTTTTTTATTTGCCCGGTGGTGTTGAGTATGTAAATATTGCCAAGATTGTCGGTAGTAAAATCGGTGATATCCGTATAAAGAGATTTGAATAGAGTGGTGTGCAACGTGCTGTCCGGTTGTGCTGCCGCATATTGGGCAATAGAGATAAACCATACTATGAAAGAAAATTTTCGCATTACTCTTCCCATTTCTTTAAGCTTACATCGTTGCCATCAAACTCCCCATAGGTAAAATAGTCGATCCAATCGCCTATGTTAATGTAGCGGCTTTTATCCGTCAACTTATGGTCTATCGGAAAATGCCTGTGACCAAATATGAAGTAATCAACATGTTGCTTAGCAAGTATACTTCGTGCATAAATGATCAGCCATTCTTTGTCCTCGCCTAAAAATACCTGGTCGCCTTTCCCATTTTTTTGTTTGCTTTTGCTACTGAAATAATTCGCTAAACCAATGCCAATGTATGGAGGCAACATGCCAAACAACCGCTGGCAAAATTTATTTCTAAAAACGCTCTTCATAAACTTATAACCATGATCATCAGGACCTAACCCATCACCATGTCCCACCAGGAATTTCTTTCCATTAATGTCCAGTTCCTTTGGCTCATAATAAACGGGTATGTTGAGTTCTTTTTCAAAATAGCCGTGCATCCACATATCGTGGTTGCCAACAAAAAAATAAACGGGAATTCCTTCATCTGTTATTTCCGCCAGCTTGCCTAATAAACGCACATAGCCTTTGGGGGTAACATGTTTGTATTCGAACCAGAAATCAAACATATCGCCAACAATATAAATTGCTGCGGCTTGCCTACGTACACTTTCCAGGAAGCGAACGATTTTTTTTTCCCGCGCCATACTGCTTGCATGGTCTGGAATGCCGAGATGAAAGTCGGATAGGAAGTAAACTTTTTTTTCGGGAGAAACCACCATTGATTAATGGTTATTCATTTGTTTGAAGTAGTCGGCCACATCGCCTGAAGCAATTATTTCCCTACCCGTCACATCGCCGTTATACCAATATATCCAGGCAGATATTTGTTCGGTGCCTATGTAGACAATGGTATTTTCCCTGGTGTATAATGCCGTGTTTCCTTCCTCTGCATTCAAACCTTCATAATCATCTAACTGGCTAAATGCCCAGTCGTATTCGTTAAGATGGTTTAGTTTATACAACTCACCGGTAATGTATGTTTCATTATTGGTAGAGATGGCAGCCGGATAGGTGCCCATATCGTACAGTTGGCCCTTAACTGTTGCGGGTCCCAATAGCGTAAAATATTTACTGATGTATTCGTACGCCGGGTGATGAAAACCGCTAAGCAACGAACCGTAAACAAAAAGATGATGCGTATTCATTGCAGTAAAGATAGAGGGAACTGTTATTGATTTAAAATGTTTGCCCTGCAATTAAGCTAACACAATGTTGTTTTTAAAGGATAGAGAAAGGATATGATTGAACGCCATTCTGCAATCGTCTTTCTAAATAATTATAATTGATAGCTTCTTGGAATTGGTTGGTAGGTCCAGGTTCACTGACCTTACTTCGTTACGCGATCAATTAAAAAAACATACACTTCTTTGGGTCCGTGAACTCCAACCACCAGCGATTTTTCAATATCAGCGGTTCTACTGGGACCGGAAGCCAGGGTGATAAGAGAAGGAATATTACCGGCGTATTTATCTTTTAGAATTTGCAATCCTTCTTTAATATCGTAAACCAATTGATTTGTGTATGCAATGCAAATATGAATTGGAGCGTAAACGCTAATCGTTCTGCCGCTTGCCTGGGCTGCCGACATTAGCAAGCTTCCTGTTCGGGCAACCAGCAGTTCGCAGGTTGTAATAGCCGCATCACAGGTAGCAACGTTGGTTGAGTTAAACTGAGTATATCCTTTGCCGGTCAACAACTTTTTTAAAGGTTCCTCCTGGCAATAAATATTGTCAAGCTTTTTTATTTTAGTGAGTTCGTTCAATTGGTCTGCCAGTTCCTGCTCATCGGTACAAAAAGAAAACTTGCCTAACAGCGACGTAAAATTTTCAGCAAACTCAACTTCCAACTCCTGCACGGAAGGTTGCAGCAAACTGGTAGAACCTTCGCTTTGCGAAAAAGGAACAGGCACCGGGTGAGTGAGTGCCTGCCTGATCTTTTTTAAAATATTTTCTTTTGCAGAAGATGATTTCATACTAATAAACTTCAGATTTGAGTTGCATCAACAACAGTTTTTTCTGGCGGAGCGCTTAGTCCATCCTGCTCGTGAAGATGAACAACGACATCTAATACTTTCTTTTCTTCGTAAGGGCGTTTTCCTATCAGTGCTTCCACATCGCTTTGAAAAAGAACTTCCTTTTCCAACAATTCCTTCGCCAATATTTCAACCTGGTCCCTCTTTTCGGTAAGCAGTTTTTTTGTTCTAATGTAGGCGATATCAATCATCTTTCTCACCTCTTCGTCTATCATCTTTCCTGTTTCTTCGCTGTATGGTTTGGTAAAGGTATTGTCTGCCTGCGGATCGTAATAACTAACATTGCCCACTTTTTCGTTCATACCATAAACCGTTACCATGGAGTAAGCCATTTTGGTTATTTGTTGAAGGTCGTTGCTTGCACCGGTAGAAATTTTTCCGAAGAATATATCTTCAGCGGCACGTCCGCCAAGTGTCATTGCGATCTGGTCGTTCAACTGGTCGGTATTGTACAGGTATTGTTCCTTGGGGGTGTATTGCGCATACCCTAAGGCTGCAGTACCGCGTGGTACAATGGTAACCTTAAGTAATGGATAAGCATGCTCTAAAAACCAGCCGCAAATTGCATGTCCTGCTTCGTGGTAAGCAATAATTTCTTTTTCTTCCGGTAAGATGATCTTGTTTCTCTTTTCCAGTCCACCAATTACGCGGTCAATCGCATCCTGGAAATCGCTCATGTCAACAGCATCTTTTCCTTTACGTGCTGCAATCAGTGCCGCTTCATTACATACATTGGCAATATCGGCACCGGCAAAGCCCGGCGTTTGTTCGGCAAGCTTATGAATATCTAAGGTCTCTGATATTTTTATCGGTTTAAGGTGAACTTTAAAAATAGCCTCACGTCCTTTTACATCCGGGCGGTCAATAGTTATCTGCCTGTCGAAACGACCCGGGCGCAACAATGCCGTATCCAAAACATCAGGGCGGTTTGTTGCAGCCAAAATGATGATACCGATATCTGTTCCAAATCCATCCATTTCAACTAGCAACTGGTTCAAAGTATTTTCCCTTTCGTCGTTGCTCATGATAGCGTTTCTACCACGAGCCCTTCCGATCGCATCTATCTCATCAATAAAAATAATACAAGGGGCTTTTTCTCTTGCCTGCTTAAACAGGTCACGTACACGGCTTGCACCTACCCCTACAAACATTTCCACAAAATCACTGCCGCTCAGGCTGAAAAATGGTACCTGCGCCTCACCCGCCATAGCTTTTGCCAATAAGGTTTTACCTGTACCCGGGGGGCCAACCAGCAATGCACCTTTCGGTATTTTGCCGCCAAGCGCCGTATATTTTTTTGGATTTTTTAAAAAATCAACAATCTCCATTACTTCAACCTTAGCTTCATCCAAACCCGCTACATCGCCAAAGTTTATGTTTACACGGGCACCCTTGTCAAACAAAGTAGCTTTTGATTTACCAATATTGAAAATGCCGCCCGGTCCACCACCACCACTTGGTCCGCCCATTTTGCGCATGAGTAAAACCCATAAGCCCACAAAAAGTAAAATGGTAACGAGCGTATTGGCTACAGGCCCAAACCATTCTCCTTCCGTAATTACGCTTTCCGGCACTTTTTGAATACGAAGCGGATTGGAAACGGAATCGCGGAAAAACGCCGTTTGGCTGGCATTGTAACTTTCCCAGTCGGTCACATTAAATTCAAAATGAGGTCCGGCACTGTTTCCGCTTGCAGGGCGTTTAAACTTGCTGGCGTAGTACGACTTTGCCAGGCTATCTTTCTTAATATAAACCCGAACTAATTCCTTGTTCTTAATAAGGTCCAGTTTTTCAACGTCACCTTTTGCTAACATTTCCCGCCTGAATTCGAGATCGGTTGTTTTTACAGCATCGGGATTGAAACGAAAAAAGTTTGCACCTATCAGTACCACCGCAATAATTGCATATATCCAGTATATGCTGAATTTTGGACCCTTACGTGGAGATTTATCATCGCTGCCGCCGGTTATTCCCGGGATGTTTCTAAAATCTTTTTTTATTTTTTTATCGTCTTGTGACATACACGCTAACCTCTTTTTATTGTAATAAACCGTTTTTTAAATACAAACCCTTTACCCTTTGTGCTCTGTAGATTCTGCATCGCTCCACATCTCTTCCAGCCGGTAAAACTTCCTGGTTTCGGGCAACATTATGTGCACAACAACATTTACATAGTCTATCAAAACCCATTGTAAAGCTGCATAGCCCTCGTTTTTGTACGCAATCTCTTCGCAATGCTTTTTCACTTCATCCTGCACAAATTCGCCAATAGCCCTAACCTGTTGTGGGTTACTGGCTTCACAAATCACAAAAAAATCAGCTACCGCTTCATGAATTTTACGCAAGTCGAGTGAAATAATATTTTCACCTTTCTTTTCCTGGATTGCGTGAATGATGGTCTTGAATATCCGGGAGTTTCTGTTGAGCTTTGTTCCCGAATTTTTTTTGCGGGAGGAAAGAAGAGTAAGTGGTTCCAATAAATATTTCTTTTAATTCAAATAAAGTATTTCAGTGACGGCGGATGCAATTGCAACAAAAACGTATTTACCAAGTGTTGCAATATAACCAACCGATTTTAGGGCGCAAAGTTCACATTCCTGCTTCAAATAAAACTTTAAACTTTCAAAGTATATTCAAATGACTATTATTAACCACGGCCAAATAATTAATGCTTGGTTCTATCTTCGTCAAAAATAGTCATTCTTGCAACGTAAAAACCCCATAGGTGAACCCTTTGTTGAATTGGATGAAGTGCCAAGCACCAACAACTATGCCATGGCAAAGGCGCAGGCACAATTGGCAGAACATGGTGCAGCGTGGTTTGCAAATCAGCAATTTGCAGGCAAAGGACAACGTGGAAAAGTATGGAGCAGTGAGGCCGGACACAACATTATTCTAAGTGTTTTGGTAGAGCCCACAGGTTTACAAATTATCAATCAGTTTTATTTAAGTATGGCAATAGCCGTAGCTTGTCAAAACTTATTCGGTCTGTATGCTTTGGGCGATACAAAGATTAAATGGCCCAATGATATTTATTGGAAGGACAGAAAGGCAGGCGGTATATTGATAGAAAACATTGTGCAAGGTGGCGAATGGAAATATGCAATCGTGGGTATCGGTATAAATATCAACCAAACCATTTTTCCTCCCGATCTTCCTAATGCGGTTTCATTAAAACAAATCACCGGACAACCTTTTAAGCCAGTAGAACTGGCTAAACAACTTTGCAATTTGATAGAAGACAGATGGCAGCAGCTAAAAGAAGGCAAAACCAAAGAGTTGGCTGAGGTGTACAATGCAGATTTATATAAGCGCAACGAGGTGGTTAGTTTTAGGAAAGAGAACGCTGTTTTTAGTGGCGTTGTGCAAAAAGTGGAATGGGATGGCAGCCTAGTGGTTAATACTGGTACCGAAATACATTTATCGCATGGCTCGGCGGAATGGGTGATCTAGATTATGTAGATGTCGTCAAGAATATTTATGTCACTTTCTTTTTTTCGTGCATCAATTTCAAACTTATTGTTTTCGTAACCCTTGTTGAAACTTTCTAAAAGGTACAGGATAGCAAAACGAAATTTTCCCAGTTTTTGCCACTGTTTTACATGTGCAACCTCGTGCCTTAGCCATTTTTTATTTTTTAAAAATTCTTCCCGGGTAGTATTGTGAAGGTGGATGGTTCGATTTAGAACCATAGCAATGTTATCGGTTTTCAGATGTTGGGCCGCGACCTGGGCCAGCCACGAATTTTCTTTTATACTAACAGTCATTGCAGCATAGTGATGAACCTAGAATTATTTACGCTATAGGAGACACCCAAATAAGAATACTGGTTGCATGGTATTAATTGTTCGGAGCGCCATTGTCTACCCAGCAAGCGATAGTTTGTATTTGCGCTGCGCTTAACGATCCGCCCTGCGGCATTACTTTGCTAACAACCTGCGACCGTATGATGGAAGCTTTGTTTTTTACCTGCGTATAATTGGTAAACGGACCGCCGGTGTTAATACTGCCTGTTGCATGGCAAGCGGTGCTGGTAGCGCAGTTAGCCTGTATAAGCGGCATTACATTGGCGGCAAAGCCGGGGGTTATGCCTGTGCAACTAATGGCTGTGGTTCCTCCGGCAGGCGTATCACTTTTTTTTGAGCACGAATAAAGCACACCGCATGTTAGCAACAATGCAAAAAATGATTTGATAGATAGCATTTTAAGGGTTTAAATGTATTGTTGAAGATAGAAAATCATTCTTCTTTCCATGCATCTAAAATTTCGGTTGCGTGCTTTTTGCTGGTTGGCTTGTCAATTATTTTTATGATGAAGCCTTTTTCGTTAATTAAAAAAGTGGTGCGGTGCGTGCTGATAATTGTTCTGCCCATAAACTTTTTTTCGCCCCATACGCCGTATTGGTTCACTATTTTTTTATCCTCGTCTGCTATTAAGGGAAACGGAAGACTGTATTTGTTTTCAAATTTTTTGTGCCTTTTCATGCTGTCAGTACTTACGCCGATAACATGAATTTCATTTTGCAAAAGTTCCTCGTAATTGTCGCGGAGGTTGCAGGCTTGTGTGGTACAAGTTGGTGTATCGTCTTTTGGATAGAAGTACAACGCTACCTTTTTGCCTTTGTAGTTTTGGAGGGAGATTGCGTTACCATTCTGGTCGATGCCTTTGAATGCCGGCGCTTTTTTCCCTTCTTTTAATGTGGTCATATTTATATTATTTACCGCGGCGAAGGGGTGAAACTAAGGTTGCGAGGTTATTTACTCTAAGCTCTCCCTGTTTCTCATGTCACAGCGGTTATTTTTCTACCGTTTAAAACTGTAAATTCTTTCCGTGGTGTTACCTGCTTCATCCATTACTAAAACCTTTAACTCATGCAAACCCGCAGAAATCCGCCCGTCAAGCTGATGAATAAAATAATCTTTTTTCCGGCTGAACATTATCCACTTTCCATCCACCTCGGCACGAAAGTCTTTTAATTCGCCCGCATCATCCTCCGCTATAAAGGTGATAGTTTTTGACTTAGACAGGTTAGAGCCATTCCTAAACCCAATGGGCTGTATCGTTGGCGGAATCGTATCAACCAGTAATTGTATTTTGCCCAGGTCCCAAAACTTCGCTTCCATCCAGTTATTATCCCATGTGCCTTTTTCCGCAACAATTTTCCGGTTGCTGGTAAGTTGCATTACGATCTTGTCTTTCAATTTTTCGTCAACGGGTTTTGTAAGTTTCATTTTTACAGTAAAGCTGTCGTGTACCGGAACACGAAAATTATGCAGTGAAAATTGTTGGGAAACCGCTCCTGTATCCAAATCCGCGGCTGATAAATCAAACTGCAAAGTATCGTAAAAGGCTTTGTTGCTAAAGCTTACAGCTATAATAGGTTGTTGCAAAAGGATAGGCAGGTTGGGGATCATAGTATGTCCATGGTAAACAGGCTGGTTCAATAAAGTAGTATCCAACCGTATTTTAAAAGCGAGGTTTGATGCGTTACCTGCTGCATCTTTTATAACAATTTCCACTTTATGCAAACTAGTATCCGCAATGTGTATACTACCATCCTGCAATGGATAATAGATAGAACTTTTATTGGCGGGTAATACACTTAAATGCTGAATATAGGAGCCGCCACTGTATTTTGTTTTGAAGTCGATAGCGGCATTCATATAGCGGCTGTCGTCGTAGGGAAAGTCATCAAGGCGAAAGGCGTTACGAAGTGAATCATCTACCCACAGTTCAGCCTGGTAAATACCAAAGCTGAAACTCTTGTTGGTTTTGTCTTCGGCGCTAATCCCAAAACTTATGTTTGGCGACCTTATTACAACAACACTATCGTTTGTTGCGTATTCACCTTTAACTTTTTTTACCGGGATGCTTACGGGAGAACCTGCATAGGTGCTCACCCTACGGTCGTAATAAAAAAGCCGGTAAAGCGTAGGCGAAATATTATCGGCAATACCAAATTGAAAACGCAACGGGTTAATATTGCTACCTGTTTTTGTATCCCTGATTTCAAAGTGCAGGTGCGGTCCTTCTGATCCGCCGGTGTTTCCGCTGTAGGCAATAAACTGGCCTTTTTTAACAGGGAAAAGCCCGGGAGGTAAAGTGAAATCTGCCTCCCATTTTTCGTTGCGATATTGAATGTCTTTTACATGTTCGTTCAACTCGTTGTAAAAATCGTTGAGGTGCGCATACAAGGTACTGTACCCGTTTGGATGTGTAATGATGATGGCACGTCCGTATCCAAATCTTTCAACAATAATTTGGCTTACATAACCATCCGCTGCGGCATATACTGGCAGGTTTTCCCGTTGGTTGGTTCGCATATCCAGTCCCATGTGAAAATGATTGGTGCGCAATTCGCCAAAGTTGCCGCTCAGGTTTACAGGAATATTAAGCGGGTTCCTAAAGTAGTTTACCGGGTAATTTTTTGAAGGAAAATATTGGGCAGAAGTAGAAGCAGAAAGGATGATTATGGAAATAAAGAACAGGAAAACTTTCATGCATTTAAATATTGAACTGATAGTAGTGGATGACTTTTGCGTTTGTTTGAATTTTCTAAAATAGCATAGTAGGTGGTATAAGCTGCTATGAAATACTGCAGTTGAACGGAGCGTCGCCTTTGAAGCTCCCCCTGTTAACTGCTGTTGGTATCAAAAAAAGCAACCATGTTTAAACCTACTATGCCATGGCGTATGCAGACAAAAACCCTATCACAAGCCAACCAATTTTGCCTGTGCCGGAATTGCAATGGCAAGACAAAATAACCAAACCAACAACCAAATGTAACCAAGGTGTAGCTGGCGCAAAAAGTTTACAAATAATATGCTCATCAATAGTACGCTGATCAAAACATTGATACCTGAAATTTTTAAATGCTCTGCCGGCGAAACCGGGTATATACTTACTGCCACAACCGAAAGTAAAAGACACACGGAACCCCACATACAAACCGACGCAGCTTTTTCAATAAAAATCAGCCTTCTTTTGTTTAGGAATATTATTGCACCTACCACCTGTATAGCCCAAACCAACGATGCAATACCCAATGCAATTAACTGCAGGCGCATGGTTGTATAAGCCGGGTTGGCAGCTATGAACACCCAGGTTATAACAACAGACAGGATGTAATAAACCAGTGCTTTATAAGGCGGACGCATTTTTTCAAAGGTGTGATTTTTTGTTTGTTGAACGGTACAAAAATTTGCCACATCAGTTGAATAAGGGGTGTTTGTAAGCTCATTTACCACATAGGAGGATAGCTCATAATAAAGTCGCATAGAAGTTCTGGGTAAAACCTTTGTTTTTTCGGTGTGGGCGTGGTGAAATAAAAGCATGAAGTGAAGTGAGCAATACCGGCGTATACAACATTCTTTGTACCCACCTTTTCATTCATCTATTCTATTTAAAATGGCCGGGCTCTCCTGCCCAACATCACTACTAAAAATTCACTATTGTAATACTTTCAACCCACTTACATTTGCCAAAAGTTTACAAATGCCAAGAGATACTTCTATCAAGTCGGTTTTGATTATCGGGTCGGGACCAATCATTATTGGTCAGGCTTGTGAGTTTGATTACGCAGGCTCGCAGGCTGCACGGAGTTTGAGGGAAGAAGGTATAAAGGTGATCCTCATCAACAGCAACCCGGCAACTATTATGACGGACCCAATGATGGCAGACAAAGTGTACCTGTGGCCGTTAACGGTAGAGAGCATTGAAAAGATATTGGAAGAAAACCAGATAGACGCTGTATTGCCGACCATGGGCGGGCAAACCGCTTTAAACCTTTGTAAAGAGGCCGACGAACTGGGTGTTTGGACGAAATACAATTGCAGGTTGATTGGAGTAGACGTAGCAGCCATAGATACTGCAGAAGATCGTGAAAAATTTCGCCAGTTAATGGTGAAGATTGGTATGCCAACAGCGCCAAGCCGGGTTGCCAACAGCATTTTGGAAGGTAAAGAGTTTGCACAGGAAATTGGTTTCCCGCTGGTGATACGTCCCTCGTTCACATTGGGAGGATCGGGTGGTGGGTTTGTACATAGTAGAGAAGAACTGGATGATGCACTTGAGCGCGGATTGACTGCATCGCCCATGCATGAAGTGCTGGTTGAAAAAGCAGTGCTGGGATGGAAAGAATACGAGCTAGAATTATTAAGAGACCAGAACGATAACGTGGTAATCATATGTACGGTAGAAAATCTTGACCCGATGGGCATTCATACCGGTGACAGTATAACCGTTGCGCCTGCCATGACGTTGAGCGACACTGCCTTCCAGGAAATGCGAAACAAGGCTATTTTGATGATGCGCAGTCTTGGTAATTTTTCCGGTGGTTGTAATGTTCAGTTTGCTTTAAATCCTGATACGGAAGACTTGATAGCGGTAGAGATAAATCCACGGGTGAGCCGTTCGTCGGCGCTGGCGAGCAAAGCAACCGGTTACCCAATTGCAAAGGTGGCGGCCAAGCTGGCGATCGGTTATTATTTAGACGAATTGAAAAACCAGATCACCCAAACAACCTCGGCCTATTTTGAACCGGCGCTTGATTATGTTATTGTAAAAGTGCCGCGTTGGAACTTCGATAAGTTTAAGGGAGCAAACGATACACTTGGCTTGCAAATGAAAAGTGTGGGGGAGGTAATGGCTATTGGCAGAAGCTTTACGGAAGCATTACAAAAAGCTTGTCAGAGTTTGGAGAACGAAGCCGTGGGTTTGGGATATTATGGTAAGAGTTTAATGAAAACAGATGAGTTGGTTGAATACATCAAGGTGCCGAAGTGGGATAGGATATTCCGTATAAAAGATGCGCTCATGCAGGGGGTAACGGTCAGCACCATTTCAAAAGCCACCGGTATCGATCGTTGGTTTCTTTACCAGGTGCAAAAGATCTGCGATATTGAAAAAGAGATCGCTAATTATACTTTAGAAACGCTGCCTACCGAATTGTTGAAAGAAGCGAAAAAGAATGGCTTTGGCGATGAGCAGATCAGCCGAATTATGCGCAACTGCACCGAAGACCAGGTATACGAAAAGCGCAAAGCCCTTGGCATTGTTCGCTCCTACAAAATGGTAGATACTTGCAGCGCTGAGTTTGAAGCGAAGACGCCTTATTTTTATAGCACGTTTGAGTAGGAGGGTGAACTCGTCAACTTACGTTTGGAAAAATTTTATTCTACGTTTACGCTTTGGTTGCGAAAGAGTTTAGCGGCTAAGTGGGTGAGGTTTGTATTTACTCTACCCAGCCGCATGTCCATCGATTGTCCGGGTTGGATGGAAACGTCAGAAAGAACTTGTTGGGTCTGTCTATTTTTTCAGCTTTACCTCCATCAAGATATCCTCCTTTAAATAATATATTGCCAGGTTTATCAACAACAAAAGATCCGCCACTCGGCTGCTCAAAGCCATTGTATACATACTTGTTGTTTTTGGAAATAGTAAACGAACCGCGTGTGAGGTATTCATACGACCCGTTCCGGTATTTTGAAGCAGTGCATCCATACTTACCGTACAAAAGTTTAGCCGTATCCATTTTTGAAGATGCAATAACTGTATATTGTTTAACCGGGTTGGCGTTCGTTTGTGCAATTGCAGGTAGAGAATAAACCAAAACAAAAAGTATTGGCATCAAGATGTTTTTCATCATTCCGTAAAATTGTTAACAACAGGGATCAAACTAATAAAAGTGAAGATAAGTAAGGCTGGCTATTGGAACTGGTACGGCTGGTAAAATTTAAAAATTTGCCAGGCAGTAAAATACATTTTATAGTGGAGTACAATAATAACTAACTAAAATACTTCAAAATGAGAATCGTTTCCCGCCTTTTGATTTGCATTGTATTGTTTGGAGTTGGAGCATGCAATAGTAAAAATGCGGGTCCGGCTAAAAATGAGATAAACAGCCTTGAACTTAAGCGGGGCGCAGTAATCTCCTGCGGTACAGCCGACAAACAATTTGGTACCGTTGATTTTGATATTTCAGGCACAGAAAAAGCGCAGGCAGATTTTGACCTCGCTTTAAAACTCCTTCACTCTTTTGAATATGATGAGGCAGAAAAAGTATTCGCCAAAATAATTGATGAGGAACCCACTTGCGCGATGGCTTACTGGGGCATTGCGATGGCTAATTTTCATCCACTCTGGACACCGCCGCTTGAACCAGAGTTGATCAAGGGATCTAAGGCGATCGACATCGCAAAAAACATCAAACAAAAAACCGCGAGAGAAAGCGATTACATTAATGCTATTGCTACATTTTATACTAATTGGGCTAAAGAACCACATAAAGTTCGGTGTAACAAATTTGAAGAAGCAATGGGTAACCTTTCAAAAAAGTACACGGACGACAAGGAAGCAGCTACCTTTTATGCACTAGCTCTCGCCGCCGCAGCTGACCCGGCAGATAAAACTTTTGCAAAACAAAAAAAGGCGGGCTCCATTTTAACAGGGTTGTACCCTGCACAACCTAATCACCCCGGTGTTGTACACTATATAATTCACACGTACGATTATCCTGAGCTTGCCACATTGGCCTTGCCTGCTGCACGTAAGTATGCAGAAGTAGCACCATCCTCTGCACATGCCTTACATATGCCTTCACATATTTTTACACGCCTCGGTTTGTGGGATGAGTGTATTCAGTCCAATAGCGCTTCTGTTTCGTCTGCACAATGTTATGCCGAAACTGCTGGTATAAAAGGACATTGGGATGAAGAGTTGCACGGGCTGGATTACCTGGTTTATGCATACCTGCAAAAGGGTGATAATGCAATGGCCAAAAAACAATATGATTACCTGAAAACGATACAATCTGTTTCTCCCCTCAACTTTAAAGTTGCTTATGCCTTTGCCTCAATTCCATCCCGCTATTTATTAGAAAATAAGCTTTGGAAAGAAGCTTCTGTTTTAAGATCGCACAGTAGCAACTTTCCATGGCCAACTTATCCATGGCAGGAAGCCCTATTGCATTTTACCAGGTTAATGGGCAATGCCCATTTGGGCAAATTGGATTCTGCCAGGGTACAGTTGTTTAAGCTTAATGATTGTTATAATAAGTTATACGAACAAAAGGATACTTATAAAGCCGGGCAGGTGCAAATACAAATAATATCAGGCGAAGCTTGGATTCAACTTGCGGAAGGCAGGCAGAAAGAGGCATTAATAAGTATGAATACAGCGGCTGACCTGGAAGATAAAACGGAGAAACACCCGGTAACTCCCGGCGAAGTTATTCCGGCGAGGGAATTACAGGGTGATATGTTGATGGAATTACACCATTACCCGCAGGCGCTTCTTGCCTACGAAGCGGTTCTTGCAAAACATCCTAACAGGTTTAACGCGTTGTATGGTGCAGGTATGGCTGCTTTTAAAAATAATAAACAAGAGAAAGCAAAAGACTATTTCAGCAAATTAACGGCAATTGCGAGCACCGGAAATGCGGATAAACCCTTACTAAAAATGGTGCAACAATATTTAACAAAACAAGGCACCCAATTTTCAAAATATTAATGCCTTTACTCTGAGAGGCAGGTAGATTTTCCGCATTGCATTTTTCACCGCAACGTATTTATCCTTTTTGTACAATCTCTAAATTGGTATCGATAACATTTTAGTGCTATCGCCAACGGGTACTATATAACCTTTATCGTATGCAATAGTTGATCCTTTTTGATCGTAGATTACTTTGTACCCTGCTACTAAAATTTCCTGCTTTTCTTTTACATTGTAAATGCTCACCTCTTTAAATAATGCCTGGTCGGCGGAAGGATAATTTTTTAATGAGCCTGCATCAATGGTGCTGCTCCAAACAAGTTGCTGCTTTCCGCGGTTGTATTTCCAAATGCTCAGTAAAATTTTTGCCTTTGATTGCTTGTATAATTTTGTTGAATAATTTGTAGAAGCATATACTGAAAAACAAACTGTCTTGCGAACGGGAACCTCTGCCATCAAAATTTTTCTAACACCTCCCTGTAATGCCAGGCTGAATAATATTGGACCTAATAATAAAAAACACTTTTTCATAATCACTTTTTCTTTTCGGGGCGCAAAGGTAGCCCGATGCAACGGATTAAAAAAAGGTTAAGGAAACAAATGTGGGTTTCTAACTAAATAAGGCGGATACTTTAACACCTTGACCATAAATGTTTTTTCTATTACGCAATAAAGCCGCTATTTTACCGCACCATAATTTTCTCCTCTGTGCAAAATGTTCTAACCCTACATAACATTACCAAGTTTTACGGTAAAATTCAGGCGCTTAATAATGTATCGTTCAATGTGCCCGATGGCTGCGTTTTTGGAATTCTTGGTCCAAACGGAAGTGGTAAAACCACCATGCTCGGCATTGTGATGGATATATTGAAAGCAACCTCCGGAACCTTCCAGTTTTTTGGTGAACCCGCTTCGGCAGAGTTGCGCAAAAGGGTAGGCACACTGCTGGAAACGCCCAACTTCTACCATTATCTTTCTGGCGAAAGGAACCTGCAAATTGCTGCTGAAATAAAAGGCCGGGGCAAAGAGGACATCGATGCTGTCCTTGAAAAAGTAAATCTTACAGAACGCCGCAAAAGTAAGTTCAGTACCTACTCGCTTGGTATGAAGCAGCGGCTGGCAATTGCATCTGCCCTTTTGGGCAACCCGGGCGTATTAGTTTTTGATGAACCCACTAATGGCTTAGACCCGGTGGGTATTGCTGAAATAAGGGAGTTGATAAAGCGACTTGCAGGCGAGGGTAAAACCATAATTATGGCAAGTCATTTATTGGATGAGGTAGAAAAGGTATGTACGCATGTTGCCATTTTGAAAAGAGGCAATCTTTTAACAGCAGGCGCAGTAAACGAGGTTTTGGTGAACGAAGATATTGTTGAAATGTGTGCGTCCGATACAATCCGTTTATTAGAAGTAGTTAAAAATTTGCAGGGATACACGTCTTTAAAAAGTGATAATGGTAATGTGTATGTGAATTTTCCGCTGGGTACTGCGCCTATGGAGTTCATCAACAAACACTGTTTTGATAGTGGCATTGTGCTTATACATCTTCAACTAAAAAAGAAAAGCCTCGAAACTAAATTCTTTGAACTGACCAATAACTAACCAGTGTAATATTATGTTGCAATTATTAAAGGTTGAATGGATGAAAGTGAAGAATTACCGCACTTTCTGGGTGCTGTCGTTACTTTACCTGGTAAGTCTGTATGGGGTAAATTATATTACCTATCTCATTCAGGATGCACGTCCGAAAAAGAATGACATGGCCAACATGCTTATCGGTAACCCGCCATTCCAGTTTCCGGATGTATGGCATACCGTAAGTTATGTAAGCAGCTTCCTTTTGTTTATACCCGGTTTGCTAATCATTATATCTTTCACAAACGAATTCAGTTTTAAAACCCACCGCCAAAACATTATAGATGGCTGGAGCCGTAAGCAATTTATTTTGGTAAAGATGGTACTGGCACTGATAGTGGCGGTTGTATCGACCATCGCTGTTTTCATTATTGCATTTTGTTTTGGCTTGTTTGAAGGCAACCACGAGGTTAGCTTTGAGAAGTTAGAGTACATAGCCTACTTTTTTGTGCAGGCTTTAAGTTATGCTGCTGTAGCGCTTTTATTTAGCTTATTGTTTAAGCGGGCGGCGATAGCTGTAGGCGTATTTTTTCTGTACGCAATTGTGCTTGAAAATATGTTAGCGGGTTTGCTGAACAGGTACGTAAATAACATCGGCCGGTTTCTTCCGTTGGAAAGTACCGATAACCTGGTGCCCTTCCCTTTTCTTCGCAATGTGGTTCGGCAATTTACAACCGCAACCGATCCAATGTTGCTTTTAGGTTTTGCAGTTGCCTACCTCATTATCTATTACTTTATCTGCCTGAAAAAATTTCAGTCGGATGATTTGTAAAACCTGCTGTTATCCTTAATGTAACATTTTTTTACTTTTTGTAATAGTAATAATCTGTCTTTTATAAGTATTCAGGCAACTGAAAGATTAAATAACTCCAAATTCAAAATTGCCCAACCAATTTGTCTTTACAGATATAATCTTTATTTTCAAATAAATAAATACTCATGAAGAAATTGAAATTAATAGGCATGTTGTTGCTTGTGCAAACAGCCATTTCGCAACCGCGTTTGCCCAATAATTATTTTTGGCAAAAATTGAGTAATGGTTTGGAGGTAGTGGTAATAGAGGATGCCAAAGTTCCGCTGGCAACTATTGAAGTTGCTGTAAAAAACGGCGCTTATACGGAGGGCCCTGAGTATAGCGGCCTATCGCACTTGTTTGAGCACATGTTTTTTAAAGCTAACCGCGACTACCCCAACCAGGAAAAGTTTTTGAAGCGCACTCAGGAACTGGGCGCTTTATGGAATGGAACCACCGGCGAAGAAAGAGTGAATTACTATTTTACCTTTCATAAAGACAGCCTGCAGGCAGGACTTCAATTCATGAATTCGGCACTTCGTTTTCCCATTTACCGTAAAGAGGATATGGAGAAGGAAAGACCCGTGGTAGATGGTGAATTTCAAAGGGCGGAAAGCGACCCGGGTTTTCAGATATGGTATGAGAGCCAGAAAAAACTTTGGGGCGACCTGGTAACGCGAAAAAATCCGATAGGCGATCACGACATCATCAATACGGCTACGCCGGAAAAAATGATGATCATCAAAAACAAATAT
This sequence comes from Segetibacter sp., assembly GCA_031424735.1. Lineage (GTDB taxonomy): Bacteria > Bacteroidota > Bacteroidia > Chitinophagales > Chitinophagaceae > Segetibacter. The sequence goes on along the minus strand of JANPIA010000099.1, from coordinate 11,120 downwards.
TATTACCCCGATAATTCGTTGCTGATAGTTGCAGGAGATGTTAACCATGATGAAGTGTTTGCCAAAGCACGCCAGGTTTTTGGCGACTGGCAGTCAAGTGGCATCAACATTTTTGAAAAGTATCCGATACCCGAATTCAAGCCGCTCGCCGGCACCGAATATTTCATAAAAGAATCACCCATTGCAGAGGCAACCTATATGGAACTATGGTGGCACGGCCCCGACTATCGAAACGATTCGGCAGCTACCATTGCAGCCGATGTATTTTCAACCATCCTGCAAATGAACTCTTCCAAATGGCAGCAGGCGCTTATAGATAAAGGGCTTGCAAGCAGTATGTACCAATACTACTTAACAGCAAAATACACTGGCCCTATTACGGTACATGTTGTTCCTAACCCGGATAAGATGAAGGAATGTTATACTGAATTAATGAACCAGGTTAGTATGTGGAGCAATGAAGATTATTTTACCGATGAACAGCTTGCCGATGCCAAGGCTATCATTCAACGTCAGCAAATTCGCAGAAGCGAAAAGCCAAGTTCGCTACCAAGCCAGGTTAGCTTTGCATGGTGCAGCACATCACTTAATTATTACACGGATTATGAAAAGAATTTGAAGAACATCAGCCGTGCAGATATCATCAAATTTGTGAACACCTATGTAAAGGGTAAACCCTATGTGGCCGGCCTGATTATAAACCCTGAGGCGAACAAGAAATATAAACCCGCCACCTTTTTTAAAACATCCATGTAATTTTTTAAAAACTATTTTATGAAGCTTTCAATATTAAAGTGTGTTTTTGCTTGCTGCGTATTTTTTTGCTCAACCAATATTCAGGCGCAAAAAAAGGAAGCGTATGAAATAATGGTGGAAAATGTAAAAGTAATAGTGCAGCCAAGCACTAACGAAATTGTAGAAATACAAACTGTGTTCAGGGGAGGTGTACAAAACTACGGCGCGGATAAGGCAGGCATTGAAGCACTCGCTTTAAAAGCATTAACTGAATGCGGCACACAAAACGACGACAAGAACAGCTTTAAAAACAAGCTGGATAAAGTGAATGCGCAAATGTACAGTTACGCAGATATGGATTTTTCGTACCTGACCCTCAATTGTATTAAAAGCGATTTTGAAAAAGTATGGCCCTTGTATGCAGATGCCTTAACAAAGCCGCGTTTTGATGCAGGCGAATTCAAACGCATTCAGGATGAAACACTCAACACCCTAAGAGAACGCAACTCGCAACCTGATTATGCCATTGATAAGTTAGCGAAAGAGACCGCTTTTGCCGGAAAAAATTATGCAAAAGAACCTATGGGTTCCGATGCTTCTGTAAAAAAGCTGACTGCTGAGGAGGTGAAAAATTATTATAAAAATTTTGCTGTGCGTTCCAGGATATTTATTGTGGTAGTGGGCAATGTTGACCAGGCGGCGCTGGAGCAAAAGATCAGTGGATTACTAAATGCGTTGCCTGCAGGCAAACCTTTTGTTAACCGGTCCGACAGGTTTTTGCCAAAAGCAAATACCATTAAGGTGCAGAAAAAAGAACTTGCGACAAATTACATTGAGGCGCTTGTAAGTGCGCCAGCACCAGCAAGCAAAGAATACGATGCATTTCAATTGGCCATGCAAATTTTTTACGACCGCCATTTTCTGGAAGTAAGAACCAACAACGGTTTATCGTATGCACCCTACAGTTACTTTGCCGGCGGACTAACGCCTTTTGCAGGCATAGGCGTTTCAACAACAGAGCCTGATAAATACATCGCCGTGCTAAATAATCTCGTATCAAAAACAAAAAAAGGTTTTACTGAAGAAGAAGTGAGAAACATGAAAACGAGGTACATAACAGGCGTTTATTCACGCCAGGAAACCAATGGCGAGCAGGCTCGTGCGCTGGCTTCAAGCGAAGCAGTACATGGCAACTGGCGAAGAGCAATCACATTAAACGACGACTTGAAAAAAGTAACTGCCAAAGATGTTTCCAGTGCATTCAATAAATATCTTACCAATTACAGTTGGGTTTACCAGGGCAATCCATCTAAAGTAAATACAAAACTATATACGAGCGCTGCAGCCGCTAAACTTCCCCCATCAAAATTTGAGAATAAAAAAGAAAGTACCAAGGTTCATTAGAACTACCAGCAACATCTTAAAAAGAAGGTCGGTCGATCTTCTTTTTTATGTTCTGTACCCAACGATTTAATAGGGCACTACATCTTGCTGTTTATAAACTAAAACCTTTTTATGAAAAAGATACTTTACACTTTAACTGCCCTGCTTTCCTTCGCAATATTCCAGGCGTGTAACAAAAGCATGGAAGGCGCAACTAAACAAATTGCTATCGACGCTTCTATTGCACAGGGAGCCGTTTACCAGTTAAACCTTAGCCCGTATGGCAATGTTGCCTCCATATTGAAGCAGGCAAGTATTTATACAACGAGTAACATTACCACTATCAGCGGATCAACGGAAAAAATCTATTCCTATTCCGCATCAACTAAAACCGGTTTGACCGATGAAGTTGTTTTAGCCATAACGAACGAAAAAGCCGGCAGGAGGGATGATTGCCGGAAGGCGGTAGATTCTACAGTAATCACCATAAAGTTTAATATAAAATAGCGGTGCAATAAGAGGCCCCTGGCGTAGCAGAGGATTGCTTTGATTACCTATGTACAGTGACAATAGCGTGGCGATAAAAGTATTTGCATGTTATCCCATTTTTTATTGGCTTGGTGCGTACAAGTTGATAGCGAACTATTATGTTTCGGCAAAAGTGTTTACTCCATATTTTGCCATTTGCTTTCGCATCACATAAAAGAACAGTGGCGGTATATGTGCCAGTATCATCATACCAGGGTAACCGGTAGGCATTTGTGGAGAGTTATCGTGATGGCGTAGCACCTGGTATTTTCGGCTTGCCATATAATGATGATCGCTGTGGCGGCTTAGTTCAAACAACATGAGCCTGCCTACAACGTGGCTGCTGTTCCAACTGTGCCAGGGCATGGGTCGTTCGTATTTGCCGGCTTCCAATTCCCTTCGCCGCAGCCCATAGTGTTCAATGTAATTTACAGTTTCTAATAAACCAATACCAAGCCCTGCTGCCACCAGGTAACATACCGTAATCATCCAGCCAAACACAAAAAATATAGTAGCAATAAATAACAGTTGTATAATGGTATAGCGAACCATTTCGTTGTGTATGCTAATTACAGGCTTTCCTCTTTTTACCATATCTCTTTTTGCTATCCTCCATGCATCTATATAGCAATCAATAATAGTGCGATAATAAAATGCGAACAACCATTCATTCAACCTTGCCGTACTCGGATCGTCTGGTGTAGCTACTCGTTTATGATGACCGCGGTTATGCTCAATATAAAAATGCATGTACTGCGAGGTAAGCAAAAGTGCTTTAGCTAAAAACTGTTCAAACTTATTTGCACGGTGCCCCAACTCATGCCCAACGTTAATACCAAAAACGCCGCAAAGTAATCCCATACTTATTACTCTGCCGGTAAAGTCTAACCAGGTTAAAGCAGGTTGTTGCAACGAAATAAGAAAGTAGGCTAATGATGCATACAATAACAGCGGTACCATGTATAAAATGTAATCGTACACACGGTCGCTTTTGGCTAATTCCTCTTCTGCTGCCTCCATGTTGGTTTCATTGGGTCGAATAAAAAGTTCGGCAAATGGAATGATCGCATAAGCCCATATCACCGGCAAAAAGGTGATCCATCCTTTACCACTGAAAGAGAGGTAAGCAAAAAGAAAAACGATAAACGGAGAAGCATATTTAAACGCCCGAAGTTTCATCTTTCAAACCTACAAAAATTAATATCTGAAAGTAAAAAACCTAACGGGTCTTTAAGACTTGTTAGGTTTTACTGTAGCCTTGCAGCGGTTTAAAATTTCCGGTACTGCTGCGCCGCTGGAATTTTAAATATTTTTTTCCTGATGAACGACAAAAAGTTATTCATGTCTTCTGCATGGTTTTTTTGCCATGCCTGGTAGGCTTCGTTATTAGTAGCGGCACCAAAAAGCCATTGGTTGTATGCTTCAAAATAGCCCTCCTGCAACAACTGGCGTTCATGATCGAACAAGCGAAACGGGAACTTGTCGCTGTATTTTTCGTACCAGTCTAAAATAAAACGGGTTCGTATTGCGGTGAGTGTTTCCGGGTTTACGCCGCGTGCAGCCAGCGACCGCTGGTGGTTGAGCACCTGCGCGGCGAGGTAGGTGAAATCGTTTGAGCGCTTATTGTCGAAGGTTTGCGAGAAATCTTCCATCGCAAAAAACTTTTTGTAGGAGTCCAGTAGGATCACTTTTATTTCGTTGCTGCGCTTTGTAAAACTTTCCAGGTTTAAAAACATTTCGCCATAAAGTATGCTCCACAGCAGTTCGCCGCTACGTGCATAAAACTTACTTACATAATAATAATTGCTGGCATAGTTGCCATCGGCTTCAATTCCTTTTTCCCAGAGTTTCATTGCATCATCCGTATCCTTCTCTGCTAATATTTCACCGTATTCACTGTATAAAATTCCAGACGCCGGGAATTTTTTAATTCCTTTTTTGTACAGCTTTTCACATTCTTTAAAAACGCCAATGGCTTTATAAGCAAGCCCCAGCAGTTGGTAGGTTTGTACATCCGCATCATCTCTTTCAACCAAAGGCTTACCTACCTCAAGGGCTTTGGCATAATCCTTTTTCAAGTAGCTTATAAATAATACGTCTTTTAATAAATCCTTATTGTTGGGTTGAAGATTTAGAGCCCGGTTTAATACGAGTAGCGCGTTTTCGTAATCGCCATCTTTTATATAGCCCCGTGCAGTTTCCTGCAGCGTGGCAACGCTGGTTGGCTGGGCGTTTAGGGCAACACCTACCAGTAACGAAAACAACAAGATCAGTTTTTGCATAGAACTAAGTTATTCTATTCTGTAACGTATTATTTGATGAGATGTGTTAATAAACCGTCTCTGAGTTTTGGTTCGAACCAGGTGCTTTTTGGCGGCATTACATTACCGCTGTCCGCAATATTGAAGAGTTGCTGAATGCTTACAGGGTATAGGCTGAAAGCAACTGCGGCTTCACCATTTTTTACGCGCTGCTCTAACTCACCCAAGCCCCTTATGCCGCCAACAAAATCAATGCGGTTATCGGTTCGCGGATCTATAATGCCCAGCAGTTTATCCAGCACATTGTTTTGAAGTATGGTTACATCCAGTATGCCGATTGGATCGTTTTGGTAGGAACCTTCTTTAGCACTTAACTTATACCAGGTATCGGAAAGATACATGCCGAATTCGTGAAGTTGGGCTGGCTTCACTTGCTCTTCTCCCAACGCCTCCACAATAAATTCATTTCTTAATTTTTGCAAAAACTCATCTGCGCTCATCCCGTTTAAATCTTTCGCCATACGGTTATAATCCATTATTTGCAGTTGCGCGGCAGGAAATAACGTGGTCAGAAAATAATCAGCCCCTTCCTTTGCATTTGTCCCAAGTTCCGCCCTGACTTTTGCCGCAGATGCAGCCCGGTGGTGCCCGTCGGCTATATAGGTGTTGGGTACCTGCTCTTCAAACAAAGAGGTGATATGGCTGATGCTCGCGGAGTCGTTCATCACCCAGATGGTATGTTGCACCTGGTCGTCGGCAGTAAAATTATAGATGGGTTTGCGGTCTCTTTTCCATTGTTCCAGCAGGTTATCTATTGCTTCCACGTTTCGGTAGGCAAGAAAAACATTGCCGGTTTGTGCACCGGTGATTTTGATATGATTGATGCGATCCAGTTCTTTTTCGGGGCGGGTGAATTCATGTTTTTTTATGATGTCGTTTTCATAATCATCTACCGAACTACCGCAAACAAGCCCGGTCTGGCTCCTGCCATCCATTACCAGCTCGTAAATATAATAGCAGAGTTTATTCTCCCGAAACAGCACATTTCGCTGAATAAATGCATCGAGGTTTTGCTTTGCCGTTTCGTACACTATCTTATCATGAACTTCTATATTATCTGGAAGATCGATTTCGCTTTTTGTGATGTGAAGGAAGGTATAGGGATTGCCCTGTGCTACTACTTTAGCTTCCCTGCTGCTCAAAACATCGTACGGTTTTGAAGCAACTTTAGGTGCTAATTCAGCAGATGGACGAAGTGCTTTAAAGGGTGAAATTTTTGCCATCAATTAAAAAGTTGAAGGCGCAAGATACTAAATGAAGATTTCATCGTCTTTCTCGTTCTGTACAGGAAAAGGAAGCTTTCAATATGATATTTTGAATCAGGATTTTGTGCTGTACGATCCTTACTGTTAAGCTGCATAGGCTGGCATTAACTGTTGAAACTTTAACCATGCTTTTGTGCAAACGAACGCATTGCTTCACAAACCACCTCTACACTGCCAATGGGTAAGGCATTGTACATGGAAACCCTGAAGCCGCCCACACTCCTGTGACCCTTTACGCCATATAGTTCCATTTCTTTTGCCATACTTAAAAATTCCTGCTCCAGCTTTGGATCATCCATAACAAATACGGCGTTCATTTTGCTGCGGTCTTCCCTGGCAACCGGTCCTTTAAAAACAGGGAGGCTTTCGAGCGTATCGTAAAACAACTTTGCTTTTGCGTTGTTTAAATTCTCCATTGCCTCAATGCCTCCTTCGCGTTTTATCCACCTAAGCGTAAGCATACTTAAATAAATGGCAAAAACCGGCGGTGTATTTAGCATAGAACCATTGCTGATATGTTGGCGGTAATCCATAATGGTTGGAATTTTTCGCCTGATGGTACCCAATATGTTTTTGTTAACAACCAACAGGTTAACGCCGGCGGCACCCATATTTTTTTGAGCGCCGGCATATAATAGATCGAAAGCGTTAAAGTTTAAGACCCGGCTGAAAATATCGCTGCTCATATCCGCTAAAAGCGGAATGCCGTTGCTATCAGGAACAGATTGCCATTGGGTTCCCTCTACCGTATTGTTTGTGGTAAAGTGAAGATATTTTGTGTTTGCCGGCACGGTAAAATCTTTGGGCAGGTAAGTGTGGTTCCGGTCGGCAGAAGAGGAGATGACATCGACATTGCCAAACAGTTTAGCTTCTTTAATGGCTTTCTGTCCCCAAATGCCATTATCGATGTAGGCGGCAGTTTCATCCTCATTTAAAAGATTCATGGGCACTTGCATAAACTGTGTGCTGGCACCACCATGCAAAAACAACACTTCACGGTCTGCATTTAAATCCATCAGTTCTTTCACCAGGGCAACCGCTTCGTTCAATACTTCTTCAAACAAAGGGGTGCGATGCCCAATTTCTAAAATAGAAAGACCGCTGTTGTTGAAATTAATAATTGCCTCACTTGCTTGGGTGAGAACTTGTTGTGGCAAAATGCCTGGACCGGCATTAAAATTATGAACCATGGTTATAAATTGATTTGCAAAGTAAATGATTGATGATAAAGCGGAGAGATGAAAACTTATTCGTGCGATCTGCCCTTTGGCTGGCTGTTCTTCCACGTTGTGTTCAGGTCTTCAAATTCCTTCAGGTCGGTTTCGGAAAAGGCGCTGTTGTTCAGCATTTTTAAATTCGGCTGCCCTGCATTTACCCAGGCTGTGTACCAAAAGCTGGCTACACTTTGAATGCTTTGCCGCATCCTTTTCTCTACCATATTGTTCAAACGTTTGTTATAGGCTTTTGTAAAGGCCGATGAATACTGGCGTATCACTTTACCGTTTCGCTCTTCAAAAGCAAACTTTTGATCGCCCGGAAATTTACGGGTAAGTTCTGCTTCGGCGGTTAAAACGGTGTCGGCAAGTTCACCACTTTCTAATACCCGTTTCCAGGTATAGGTTGAAATATCAGCTATATAATCAGCTTTGCCGATCATAAAATCAAATTCCTTATCGGCTAACAATTCAGGCACCCTTCCTTCCCAAAAACCATGAATACCTTTTTGATTGGTGAGCTGTCCATCGTGATTTTTAGTAGCATGCAGTGGCACATGCGAATCGGCGATGTAATGACCAAGATCTGCAGCAAGCTTTAATATTTTCGCCTGGTTTTTTTCTTTAAAAGCGTTGGTCAGTCGTTGTTGCATAACAGGTATCCACCAGGGTACAATGCCATTTGCCTGCACAGTGTCTTCTGAAAACTTCTTAACTGCATCCTCGTATTTGCGGGGTAATTCTTTAAATGGATATTCACCGTAATGGTCAATATCTATAAAATGTTTGGGTGCCTCTTCAGCAACTGCATAACGCCTCTTATCGGGGTCAACTGCATGATCGCTTAAAAACTTGATGTTGGGTTTAAACAATACCATCATTTCAGGCGGCAATAAAAACACCGCATAATAATTTATCCGCTGGTGACCGAAAAAGCCCCAGCAAAAACTTTGTATACTGATTAAACACAATATGGTAACAAGTAGTATTTTCATCAATGCACTTTATCTGTATCGGTTACCTCGGCTACACCACCGCTAACAGCAAACTTCATCGCATCGCCCGATGAAAAGTGATCGAGCAATTTTATTTTGGTGTGCGGAACAATGTAAACGATACCGCTGATAGCATACGAGTGCGGAACATACACTGCCGAATGATCGGCAAGCCCCAGGCGGGCACATTCGGTTTGGGTCATAAAGCCCATGCGCCATACATCGTCACCATCCACATTCACTAAAACGGGTTTATCGAATTTTCGTTTGTTGCCGGCAAAGGCTTCCATAAAATCTTTCACCGACGAATAAATGAACTTTATACCAGGCGTTCTCTCCAAAATATGTCCGAAAAAATCTACCATCTTCCCTACTATGAACGACGACGATATGTAGCCAACAATGATCACTAATAACACTACAACTACAAAACCCAGCCCTGGTACTTTGCGCAGATTGCCGCCTTCATCCAGGTCGAATGTATCGGGAAATAGGCTGTGGAAAAAGTTTGGAAGTATATTATCGATGTAGCTGAACAGCGATAAAACAGCCCATAAAGTAATGGTGATGGGCGCTAAAATAATCAGCCCCTGCAAAAAATATTGCAGCACCTTCTTCCAATCGAAACCCTCTTTTATTTTGTTGAATTGCTCTATCATTTTCTATCCAACAAAGTAAATCAAAATTTAAAGAGGTTGCTTAGCACTCATTTGGCGGGTGGTTTTTTGAGCCTATAGGTATAATCATTTTCAAAACCATCACAATAATTTAATATTAAAAGTTGTTGGAAACTTTGGCTACGTTAAAAGTTTCCTTAGTTTTACGCTCGAAATAATAAGATGGAAGCGAAAGAGAGAATATTGCAAAAAGCGCACGAGTTGTTCAACAAATTTGGTATCCGTCGTGTTACTATGGACGAGATTGCTTCGCAGATAGGCATGAGTAAAAAAACGATCTATCATTCCTTTAAGGACAAGGATGAACTGGTAGATGCGGTTGCCGCCGATCACATATCCAACAACAAATGCAGGTGCGAGGCCGACCTTTTGGAATCGGAAAACGCCATCCACCAAATTTTTTTAACGCTGGACATGGTGCAGGAGATGCTTGCCCAAATGAACCCGTCCATTTTATGGGACCTTGAAAAATTTCACCCCATTACTTATAAAAAATTTGCGGAGTTCAGGGATAAATACCTGTATAAAGTGGTAAAAGAAAACATTGAATGGGGATTAAAAGATGGTTTGTACCGTGCAGATATGGATGTGGATGTAATTACTAAACTTAGACTGGTAACCATGTTCATCCCTTTTAACCAGGACATTTTTCCGAGCCAGAGTTACAGCCTGGCAATGGTGGAGAGCGAAACACTCGAGCACTTTTTGTACGGAATGGCAACGGCCAAAGCACATAAAATAATTGCCCGCTATAAACAACAACGATCAAAATAACAAACAATGAATAAAGCAGGAATATGGATCATAATGGTGGGTTTGCTGATTCTGCACAGCCGATCGCAGGCGCAAACTACTTATAACTTAACCGTAAAGGAGGCAGTGGATATTGCTTATAAAAACGTTATCGAATTAAAGAATGCCCAGCTCGATTACCGCATACAGGAAAGTGTGAACAAGGAGACTTTTGGAAGAGCGCTGCCACAAGTTTCTGCAAATATTGGTGCACAGTATTATTTGCAACTTCCGCAGGTGTTATTTCGCCAGTCCGACGAAAATATTTACGAGGTTTTACGAAAGCAGAATTTGATAGCCCCAAATGTTAACGCCCCTGCCCCAATATTGGTTCCCTTTAGTTTTCAGCAACCCTGGAATTTAAGTACCGGCATTACCCTTCAGCAACTATTGTTTCAACCCGATGTGTTTGTAGGATTGCAGGCAAGGCAAACCGCACTTAACCTTTCCAGTGCGGCGATAGACCAGGCAAGGGAAAAGATAAAAGACTCTGCCTACAAAAGATATTACGCCATCCTCATCGCCCAAAAACAATTGTTTTTTTTAAAGGAAGGAGTAACAAGGCTGGAGAAGTTATACCATGACGACTCTGTTCTTTACAAAAATGGATTTGCCGAAAAGCTTGACCTGGATAAAGTGCAAGTTCAGTTAAGCAACCTTAAAACCACTACCAACATTATTGAAAGCGGCGTACAGTTATCGTATGCGGCGCTCAAGTTTGCCATGGGGGTTTCGCAAAAAGATTCAGTGGTATTGATAGAAGAGTTGACAACCCAATCCATAAAGGAAAATATACTGGACGACAACTTTAAATACGAAGACCGGCCGGAAGTGCGAACACTGATACAGGCGCAACACCTGCAGGAATTAAACGTAAGGCGATACCAGCTTGGTTACCTGCCAACCGTTTCGCTGGCCGGCAACTATTCCATTGTGGGGCAGGGCAAAAAGTTTTTTACGGCACCGGAAACTCGCTGGCTGAAAAGTTCATACATCGGTTTAAACGCCAACATCTCCATCTTCGACGGCTTTCAGCGAAAGGAAAAAGTAAAGCAGGCCAAATACAATGTTGACAAAGTAGCCAACAATAACAGACTAGTAAAACAGGGGATCGATATTGAACAGGTGAATACCAAAGAAACATTGAAAAACTCATTGCTCAAACTTGATGCCCAGGAAAAAAATATGCGCCTGGCAGAATCGGTTTACA
>JANPIA010000098.1:0-6360 GCA_031424735.1 Segetibacter sp. | reverse complement strand
CAGTAACTTTTCCTCAAGCCGGAACCTATGACCTTTATGCAAGAGTTCGGGTAAGTTCGGGCGGTGCCAACGATGACAGCTTCTTTTACGGAAACGGTTTTGGAACTAAAACAGTAGCAAACGATAATGACTGGATATTGGCGAACGGTTTATTTGCCGGGGGGTATACAACAAATACTGATGTAGTAGATGGTGGTGGGCAGGCAGCTACGGGAGTATTTAAATGGATTAATTTATCAAAGTTCAATGGAGGTGAAACTCCGGTAACCTTTGTGGTACCGGCTGGTAACCTTACTCAAACTTTTCAAATTGGTGCCAGGGAAGATGGATTAGACATTGACAAATTTGTATTTGGTACCACCGGGTATTATTATACAGTATCTAACTTAAATAACGGGGAGGCAGGCTCAACCAATCCGCCACCTGCACCGTACACCCCACCCGGTCCTCCTATAGCCATTGGTAAATCAAAATTTTTAGGGTGTGCTTATAGTGACCAGCAAAAGGCAAACTTTGGCAAGTATTGGAACCAGGTAGTACCGGAAAATGCCGGAAAATGGGGTAGTGTTGAGGCGGTACGCGATGTAATGAATTGGTCGCAATTAGATTCAGCATACAAACTGGCAAAGGACAGCGGATACATTTTCCGCTTTCATATTTTGATATGGGGAAATCAACAACCAGCCTGGATAGAAAATTTGCCTGCAGCCGAGCAGGTGCAAGAAATCAGGGAATGGTTTACAGCTGTGGCTCAGCGATACCCCGGCATAGACCTGCTGGAAGTGGTGAATGAGCCGGTAAACGATCCGCCAAATACGGCAGGTAATGGAGGTGGCAATTATATGAATGCCCTTGGCGGTAGTGGCACCACCGGGTGGGACTGGATAATAAAAGCTTTCGAAATGGCGAGAGAAATCTTTCCAAATAAAAAGCTGATGATAAATGAATACAATTTAGAGAACGTAGGATCTGTTCGTTCACAATACCTCACAATTATTAATCTTTTAAAACAACGAAATTTAATTGATGCTGTTGGCACACAGGCACACGCCTTTTCATTGCGCGGTTCCTCTTCTACCATAACCAATGCATTAAATGAACTGGCTGCTACAGGGTTTCCGTTATATGCTACCGAAATGGATATTGATGATAGGATTCCTCCGGGCACCACAGGATCCGACGATGTTCAGCGGCAGGAATACCAGCGAATATTTCCATTATACTGGCAACATCCTGCAGTAAAAGGTGTAACCCTTTGGGGCTACCGGCCGGGGCATTGGAGAACAGACCAGGGCGCCTACATTGTGCATGCAAATGGTGCAGAACGTGCAGCTATGGTTTGGCTTCGGGGTTATGTTGCCGCTTCTGAAACAACATTGCCTGTAACACTTACCAGTTTTGAAGCAAGAAAAATTAGAAACCAGGTTTTACTAAACTGGACGATCGCTGATGAAATAAATGCGAATCGTTTCCTGATTGAACGATCTATAGATGGCCGAAGTTTTTCTACCCTTGCAACCGTCAATGTATCTCCATCAGGCGGGCTCTATTACGAAGTAATGGACCAGCACCCTAACAGTGGAATGAACTATTATCGGGTTGTACAAATTGATAAAGACGGAAGGCGGACCTATTTTGGAGTGCGGATAGTTGATTTTGGTGCTGGTAAACTTTATATCCGGGCTTACCCTAATCCAACTTCGGCAGTCATTACCATTCGCACCGGTCCGGGTGCATTGGTAACAATTACTAATGCTTACGGTGCCAATGTAAAATCACTAAGAATTCCGCTCACAGGTGTTAGCACAATTTCTGTTTCAAACCTACCCACTGGTTCCTATATAGTTCATAGTAACGATGGTGGCTCGGTCGTTTCCACAATACTCATCATTAAGAAATCAAATTAAATGAAGAAAATTTTTAGTGTTTTTTTACTTTCTATTTTATTCGCAACGGGTGCGTATTGCCAGTTTGGACGACTGTCCCCGGCTGATAGTCTCAGGCGTGACAGTATAAATAAGGCTACCCAACGCGACTATAACAACATGTTGCAACAATTATCCATTACGTCTACACGACCCGGACCTTCCGGCAATCCGCAGGCACCGAACGCAGCAAATGCCGACGAACAAAAGGCATCACCTTACACAACCCTTCCTGATCCGCTGGTTTTAAAGAATGGCGACAAAGTAACCAGCACAAATAGCTGGTGGACAAAAAGAAGAGAGGAAATTGTAGAAGATTTTGACAGGGAAGTTTATGGGCGGGTTCCTGAAAACCTGCCTAAGGTACATTGGACAGTTACCCGTACAATTGACACGATAATCGGTGAAATAAAAGCTATCAGTAAAAGGATAGTTGGTCATGTTGATAACGCTGCTTTTCCCGCTATTAATGTAGATATACAGGTTTCATTATTAACGCCTGCCAATGCAAAAAATCCTGTACCGGTAATACTTGAATTTGGGTTTATACAGCAGGGTGCATTTAGAATGCCAACCAGTACCGGAGATAGACCGGTTGAAAAAGGCTGGCAACAACAGCTACTGGAAAAAGGATGGGGTGCCGCTGTAATTGTACCAACAAGTTACCAGGCCGATAATGGTGCCGGTTTAACACAGGGTATCATTGGGTTGGTAAATAAAGGCGCGACACGCAAGCTCGATGATTGGGGAACACTGAAGGCGTGGGCCTGGGGTGCAAGCAGGGCGGTAGATTATTTTGAAACAGACAACACTGTAGACGCAAAAAGAATAGCCATTGAAGGTCTTTCCCGTTATGGAAAGGCAGCGCTTGTAACAATGGCTTATGAACCCCGGATAGCAATTGGCTTTATTGGTTCATCGGGTGCTGGTGGTGCTAAAATACTACGCAGGGTTTTTGGCGAGCAGGTAGAAAACCTGGCATCGTCCGGAGAATACCATTGGTTTGCCGGGAATTTTATAAAATATGCAGGTCCGTTAACACCAACCGATTTGCCGGTCGATGCACATCAAATAATAGCATTGTGTGCACCCCGGCCAGTTTTTGTTAGTTCCGGGTCTCCCACCGTAGAAGGACAATGGATAGATGCAAAAGGAATGTTTATTGGCGCAGTACATGCCGGTCCCGTATATAAACTTCTGGGTAAAAAAGACCTGGGAACAACGGAGTTGCCCGCTATTGAAACCCCTTTAACAGAAGGTGAAGTTGCCTGGAGGCAACACAGTGGGGGGCATACGGTTGGTCCTAATTGGCCCACGTTTATACAGTATGCAGAAAAGTATTTCAAAAAATAAACTCGGTTTTATAAATCTGCTGGTCTTAATCAATAGTTGATTTCTTGTTTCTCAACGAAGACTCCCGGATGATCAGTTCTGAATTTAGAACTACAGTACTGGTGGAAGTAATATCAATATTTCCTTTTAAGTGATTAATAAGCAATTGCGCAGCAGTTTGTCCAACGTTGAAACCTGAATAATTTATTGTTGTTAGTTTGGGTTCAATTATGGTGCTGACAGTATCATTATTGAAACCCGCAACAGCAATGTCAGCCGGAATTTTTATCCCTGCTTCCTTTAGAGTTTGAATACAAATTGCTGCAGAAAAATCACCTGTTACAAACAAGCCATCAGGCATTTGTTTCATTTGCATCAGTTGCTTTGTTGCAGCAATACAACTGTCTTTTTTCAAATCGTTTACTATTACGATCTTCTCATCATATTTTATTTTGTAATCTTCCAAAGCCGCTTTATATCCTTTATGTCGCAGGTCATAAACATTTCTTGTAAGGTAACCGGTTATGTGCGCTATGCGTTTGCAGCCCTGCTCAATTAAATGTTTGGTAACCTGATAACCGGCGCTGTAATTGTTTATGATAACCTTGGTACCACTTTTATTTTCCTCCACCCTGTCAAAAAAAATCACCGGGATCCGCTTATTGGTGTACTCATCAAAATGCGCCAGATCAGGAGTGTCGAATGCCAGTGACGTAATTAATCCATCTACACGCTTATGAAAAAGATTGTGTGCATTGGCTACCTCTTTTTGGCCCGATTCGGCTGAGTGCGCAATGATAATATCGTATTTCGTGTCGCCGATCACTTTTTCAATTCCGCTTAATACATTTAGCATAAATGTGCTGTTCAATTCGTGCATTAATACGCCAATTGTATGTGTTTTACTTTTTCGAAGATTGCTTGCAAAGTTGTTTGAACGGTAACCCATTTCCTTTGCCATATCAACAACCTTTTTTTTGGTTTTGGCATTAACAGCAGGATTATTTTGCAAGCCCCGGCTTACCGTTGCTGCCGATATTTTAAGTCTATCAGCTATATCATAAATGGTAACTTCTTTTTCGTGCTTCATTAATTATTATTTAAAAGAACCTTTTGAGGCAAAGAGTCAACTGTAATTTTAAATTAAATCTTTAAATAGCGGCATTCTTTTTCATGTCATCTCTGTTACTGCCTGCTACAAAATGGCTGTAGTCGCCAACCAAATTTTTCATTTAAAATAGCTAAAGCCTGGCGGAATTTTATATGAATAAAAAAATAAATGCCTACAACCGATCGGCACCCAAACATGTCGAGACCTAAGGTACCGCTGTCAAATGTATAAAAATTGCTTGCTCACCAAAGGTTTCAATTGAAAATTGCTGTATAGAAGTTCAACGTGAGGTACAAACCTGGGTACTTCCGATTATTTTACCGGCGTACAGATAAGCATCTTCAGCATTTATTTTTTGTAATAAAGTACACCGCATTTTAAAGTGAGTAGGGTTACTCAACCCCTTTCACTTTCATCTCTAAAATGAAAACTGATTCCGAAGCAGTAATAAATAAAGTGTTTCCTGTACTGCCACCAAAAACAAGGTTGGCAGTCCATTTAGCAGGAACGTCAATTTGTTCAATCTTTTTGCCTTGAGGGTTGTAAACAGATACACCGTTGCCTGTCAGGTAGATGTTGCCAAGGTGATCGATCGTCATTCCGTCGGAGCCTTGTTCCGTAAAAAGTTCGCGGTTACTTAAAGTTCCATCCCCATTAATAGTGTACCTGTAAGTTTTTTTATCTTTGATATCCGCCACAAACAAAAACTTCCCGTCAGCAGATCCCACAATACCATTGGGTTTAATAAGGTTGCTATCTGCCACCATTAGTTCTTTGCCTTTCGAAAAATAGTAAACATATTCACCCTTCATGCCGGGGCTCTTTCTTGTCCAGTAGGAGCGCTGGTAGTAAGGATCAGTAAAATATAGGCCGCCATTGGGATGCACCCACAGATCATTTGGTCCGTTCAATTTTTGGCCATTATAATCGGTTACCAGGATGGTTACTTTTTTATCAGGCGTTATACTCCATATTTCATTGTTCTGATCCGCGCATGATAACAGGTTGCCTTGCTTGTCAAAGGTTAACCCATTTGAGCGACCCGCTTTTTCTATGAAAAGTGACAGCATTCCATCTACACCATACTTCCATATTTTATCGTTGGGCTGATCGGTAAAAAATATATTACCCTGTTTATCAACAGCGGGTCCTTCGGTAAAGCTGAACTGGTTTGATATTAACTGCAGGGTTGCTCCATTGGCAATAACCAGACTTGTATCGTTGAGAGGAGGCATAAGCTGACTTTCTTTTTTTGGCATAACCTTTTGCGCATTTCCGGTAAACAACATAAGCAAAAAGTGGAACAACCAAATGGAAGCAATGTTATACATAAGCTGAAATTTTTTTGCCTGGGTGTCATGTTTTGTTTCAATGACTTGAATCGCCAAATGTCAATCGATCATTTATAAACTTTATCATCCCCCTTATATTCAAACCAATCAAAGTCAACTAAATTATTGCTTTGCATTCCTAGCGAAGTTGCATATACAGCAATAGTGCTTCCCACAAAATTACTTGCAAACCCGCCCGCAACGTTTGTACTCAAAAATTTTCCGTCAACATCGTTTTTAACAAGTTCCCAATTTTTATTTTTGCGGCTGTAATAGAAGGCATATTTATCTGCATTTGCCTGCACCCTTAATTACACATTGCTTTTTATGTTTGGTGTAATCACCTGTGAGGCAAGTAGTATCATACTATTGCTATCACCTGCATTTTTAGCCGACTGAAATATTTGAACCACCTTGTTACCCCCCCCATCTATTGACTGACACAAAAAATAGCAATGATCCTCGTTCAAAACATAGTAGCCCGGCTTTTTCATTCTCCGTTTTTGCTATAAAGTTGATGGATGATGTTGATGTGTAACTGGCAACAAAGCAATCCCCTTCATCGCAATTCAGCTTTAGACAGTGCAGGGGATTGCTTCGTTGTCCCTCCTCGCAATGGCGCGTATTGTTATACAGTACAAGAGTGCGACGCAAGGATGTT